>JADFGO010000019.1 GCA_022567655.1 Candidatus Neomarinimicrobiota bacterium | reverse complement strand
ATTCTTTAAGGGTTACAGACCGCAGTTTTACTTCAGGACTACGGACGTTACGGGACTTGTCGAGCTGCCCAAGGACACGGAGATGGTCATGCCGGGGGACAACGTCAGTTTGGAGATCGAGTTGATCACCCCTATAGCGATGGAGAAGGAACTCCGGTTTGCTATCCGCGAAGGTGGACACACCGTCGGCGCGGGCGTAGTAACCGAGATCATAGAGTAGACGAGAAGATTATGCAGAGCCTGAACTCATTACACACCCCGTCTCCGCTTTCAGCGGAGCCACCCCTCTTTTTAGAGGGGAATAAGAGGAATTATTTTATTTGGAAAACTCCCGCCGATGGCGGGACTAATCCCGCAGAAAGCGGGGCACCCATTGTGTTCCCCTCCTTGGGAAGGAGGGGGGAGTAGGCGGTATTGATGTGGCGCGGTCATCCGGCAGCTGCCGGATGACTGCGTATGATGATAGAGGGTTGGACGCAGACACCCGGCATTCGCCGTGTGGCTACGCCACAGCTACAAGGGCAATTGAGGAGTAATATATAAGCATGGCGGGACAGACGATAAGAATCAGATTAAAAGCGTATGACCACAACCTCGTGGACAAATCGACCGAATTGATAATGAAAACGGCAAGGTCCACGGGCGCGGTAGTATCGGGACCGATCCCACTGCCTACCAGGAGAACCCTAATCACTGTTCTCCGTTCACCGCACGTAAACAAGAAATCGAGAGAACAGTTCCAGACGAAGATACACAAACGATTGTTAGACATATTAAACTCGACGCCGAAGACGGTTGATGCACTGATGAAGCTCGATCTGCCGGCCGGCGTTGACATCGAGATAAAAGTTTGAAAGTAGCGGGTCTCATTGGGAAAAAGCTCGGCATGACGCGATTCTTCGAGGAGGACGGCACGAACGTCGCGGTCACCCTTATCGAAGTGAAGCCGTGCGTGGTGACTCAGATAAAAACATTAGAGAAGGACGGATACGAGGCGGTACAGATCGGCTATGAACTGCGCCAGGAATCAAAAACGAAAAAAGCGCAGCTCGGACTTTTTAAAAAAATTAACACGGAACCGCGGAAACACCTTGCTGAGTTCAGAGGCAAAATAATAGTGAAAACCGGCGAGGAAGAAAAGCCGGCTGAGATCGGGGACGAGCTTAAAGTCGATCAGTTCACCGAAGGCGAGAGGGTCAAGATATCCGGTAAATCAAAAGGGAAGGGTTTTGCAGGAGTCGTAAAGCGTCATGGATTTGCCGGCGGACCGAAAACTCACGGGCAAACGGACAGAGTGCGCGCTCCCGGTTCAGTGGGCGCAAGTTCGTATCCCTCGCGGGTATTCAAGGGAATGCGGATGGGCGGCAGGATGGGAGGAGAAAAAAATACCCGCCGCAACGTACGCATCATGCGGGTGGACGTAGAAAAGAATTTGATAGTAGTCAAGGGACCGGTTCCGGGAGCGATAAATTCGTTCGTGAGAATCTGGAATTAAGATGAGACTGAACGTACTGACAGCATCGGGCGATGACACCGGCAAAAAGGTAAATCTGAGCCCGCAGATATTCGAAATCGAACCGAACGACAACGCGGTTCATTCCGCGGTAATTGCCGAGCTCGCACATTTGAGACAGGGGAGCCGTGCGACGAAGAACAAGGCTGAAGTACAGGGCAGCGGAAGGAAACCGTGGCGGCAAAAAGGCACCGGAAGAGCAAGGATAGGCACGATCAGATCCCCCATTTGGAGAGGCGGCGGTCATACGTTTGCGCTTAAACCGGGCATCAGCCGGCATAAGATAAATAAAAAAGTGAAACAGCTGGCAAGACGGAGCGCCTTTTCCACGCACGCAAAGGCAGGAAGCATAAGGGTCATCGAGGAATTGAACTTTGAAGACAATAAGACGAAGCAGATGAGGAATCTATTGCAAAGCCTTCGAATCAACGGCGGCAGCGCTCTCCTGCTCGTCAAGGAACTTAACGAGAACGTTCTCCTCGCCGCACGCAACTTGCGAAATCTGATGGTAGTAAGGGCTGACTATAGCTCCACTCTCGATTTGCTCAGCAGTAAGACACTGATAATTGAAACGGGTGCGGTAGAAATAATTAACAAGATGTTTGATCAAACGAAGAAAACCGCCGAACGAGAAGTCCAATGAGCGGCACGGTGCTGATTAAACCTATTATCACGGAGAAGATGCACATTCTCCAGGAATCGCAAAACGCATATGCGTTTGAGGTGATGCCGAAATCGAATAAGCACCAGATAAAGAGGGCTGTTGAATTGAAGTTCGGGGTTAGGGTGAAACATGTCCGGACTTTAAATATAAGAGGTAAGAAGAGAAGCCTCTCCGTAAAAAGCGGCGGGCGGGTAATACGAACCGAAGGCAAAAAAGCGAATTGGAAAAAGGCTATAGTCACACTGCTTCCGGGCGAAACTATCGACGTTTACGGAAACGAGCCTTCTTAAACAAATGCCGATAAAACAATATAAACCTTCTACTCCGGCACAACGGTACAAGACCACCTCAACATTCGAGGAGATCACCAGGACCAAGCCGGAAAAGAGTCTGACAGTCCCGCTTACGAAAACCGGAGGTAGAAACAACACCGGCAGAATAACCTCCCGAAGACGGGGTGGCGGTCATAAACGGATGTACAGGATAATAGATTTTAAACGGGATAAAACCGGAATCCCCGCGAAGGTAGCCACAATCGAATACGATCCGAATCGTTCGGCTCGTATAGCCCTTCTGAATTACGTCGACGGCGAAAAGAGGTACATACTTTGCCCGGTGGGGCTTAAGGTAGGCGACAGGATAGAGTCGGGACCGAAAGCTCCCCTGAAAACAGGCAACTCTCTCCCTTTGAACGACATACCGACGGGAACAATGGTACATAACGTGGAGATGACGCACGGTAAAGGGGGTCAGGCGGTACGAAGCGCGGGAACGTCCGCTCAGGTGATGGCAAAGGAAGGGGACTATGTCCTCCTGAAGATGCCGTCAGGTGAAATCCGAATGGTGAGGAAAGAATGCAGGGCAACGATAGGTCAGGTCGGAAACAGAGACCATGAGATAATCGTCATCGGGAAGGCGGGTCGCTCCCGCTGGTTAGGCAGACGCCCGAAAGTGCGCGGTGTCGCGATGAACCCTGTGGACCATCCGATGGGAGGCGGCGAGGGGAAAGCATCCGGAGGAAGACATCCTGTCTCCCCCTGGGGCAAACCCGCTAAAGGGGGCAAAACCCGTAGAGCAAAGTTATCGGATAAATATATAGTTTCGAGAAGGACGAAGTAAGAACTTATGCCGAGATCAATAAAAAAAGGTCCGTACGTAGAAGAACGACTCATGAAAAGGATTCAGGAGCTCAATACGTCGCGTTCGAAGAAGGTCATTCAAACGTGGTCGAGAAGAACGACGATACCGCCGGATTTTGTCGGGCATACGATAGCGGTACACAACGGTATGAAATTCATTCCCATATATGTATCGGAAAACATGGTGGGGCACAAGCTCGGAGAGTTCGCACCGACGAGAACATTTCGAGGCCATTCCGGTACTAAAAAAGATTCGTCGTCGAAGGTGCGCTAACGGTGAACGCAAAAGCGATCCAGAGATATTCAAGACAGAGCCCGAGGAAGGTGCGGCTTCTCGCCGACCTCATCAGGGGCAAAGGCGTTGATGACGCTATGAACATACTTCACTTTTCCAAGAAAAAGGCTTCTTACGACCTTGAGAAAACCGTGAGAAGCGCAATTGCCAACTTGGTGAATTTAGAGGGCGGAGACATCGAACCGGAATCTCTTTTCGTAAAAGAGGTGTTCGTGGACGGCGGTCCCTCGACCAAACGGTTCCGTCCGAGAGCGATGGGAAGGGCGACAAGAATCTTAAAACGGACCGCACACATGACGGTGGTGGTTGCCACTCCGGACGAGCGAAAGTCGAGAAAAACAAGAGGATAGGGATGGGACAAAAAGTAAATCCGATAGGTTACAGGTTAGGTATCACACGCACCTGGGATTCCACCTGGTTCGATGAGAAGAATTTTGCGGACAAGCTGATAGAAGACGTAATGCTTCGCCGGTACATCAACAAACGACTTGAGAAAGCAGCAGTCTCCAAGATCATGATAGAGCGGACGAACAAACGGACTACCATTACGGTGTTCACCGCGAGACCGGGTATTGTCATCGGAAGCAAGGGAACTGAAGTGAACAAGCTGCGGGAAGAGCTCCAAAAGCTCACGGACAGAGAAATTCAGATCAATGTCAATGAAATAAAAAGACCCGAATTAGACGCATTTCTCGTGGCACAAAACATCGCCAAGCAATTGGAAGAAAAGGTTTCGTACAGGCGCGCAATCAAGAAGTCGATCATGTCGACGATGCGTATGGGCGCGCGTGGAATCCGTGTGGGAGCAGGCGGAAGGCTCGGCGGTTCGGAGATGGGAAGAAGAGAAAGGTTTCAGGAAGGCAGAGTGCCGCTGCATACGATACGGGCCGACATCGATTACGCAAGCGTTACGGCATTCACCACCTACGGCTGCGTAGGGGTCAAGGTGTGGATATACAACGGGGACTCACCGAAATTGGCGAGTAAAGAGAAACAGATCTGATGTTAGAACCGAGAAAAGTAAAAAGGAGAAAGCAGCACCGGGGGAGGATGACCGGCAAAGCGATGCGCGGCTCGACGGTTGCCTTCGGACTGTACGGGTTGAAAGCCCTCGAGCCGGCATGGATAACAGGGAGGCAGATAGAAGCTGCGCGAGTCGCGATCACCCGTAAGGTTAAAAAACACGGTAAGCTCTGGATCAGGATATTCCCCGACAAACCGGTGACGCAGAAACCTGCGGAAACACGAATGGGCAAGGGTAAAGGTTCGCCGGAATATTTTGTTGCGGTGGTAAAGCCGGGCAGGATCCTGTTCGAGATCGACGGTGTTGACGATGAACTGGCACACGAGGCGTTCAGGCTCGGCGCAAGCAAACTTCCGATTAAGACGAAGGTTGTAAAGAGGGCAGAGGCATAAGAGTGAAGACCCAGGAATTAAGAGAGTTAACGCACGAAGAAGCTGATATTCGACTCAGGGACGCTTTAGAAGAGATGGAAAACCTGAGGTTTCAGCATTCGCTGCGCCAATTAGAGAACCATCAGAGAATAAAATCAGTGAGAAGAGAAATAGCTCAGTTGAATACAATATTGCACGAAAATAAATTAGGGATCAGCACTTTCGCCGGTTCCGGCGGGGAGGACGAAAAGTGAGCGACGGCGGAAGAAGAAAATCTCTGACGGGGATCGTAGTCAGCGATAAAGCCGAAAAAACGGTGATAGTCAAGGTGGAACGCAGGGTCCCGCACCCGCGTTATGGAAAGATGGTAAGAAAATCCAAACGGTTTATGGCACACGACAATGAAAACAAGAGTCATGTAGGGGACACGGTCCGGATAATCGAATCGAGACCAATGAGCAGGCATAAGCGGTGGCGGGTCTCGGAAATAGTTGAGAAGGCGAAGTAACCATGGTACAGGTGCACACGAGAATGGTTGTTGCCGATAACACCGGAGCGAAGAGTATCCAGTGTATCAAGGTGCTCGGCGGAACCCGCAGGCGATACGGCAGCATCGGGGACGTTGTAGTTGTAACGATAAAAAGCGCCATACCCAACGGGATGGTCAAAAAAGGACAGGTGTCGAAAGCGATAATAGTGAGGACAAAGAAAGAACTGTCGAGGAAAGACGGTTCATACATACGTTTTGATGAGAACGCAGCCGTTTTGGTGGATGATTCGATGGAGCCGATAGGCACTCGTATCTTCGGGCCGGTCGGCAGGGAGCTGCGGGAAAAGCAGCATATGAAAATAATTTCGATGGCGCCGGAGGTTGTGTAGGCATGATCAGGAAAAACGACCGGGTGTTGATAATCTCAGGCTCCGAAGCCTCGCGAAAGGACAACAAAGGTAAAGTGCTTAAGGCTCTGCCGAAACAGAACAAAATTATTGTGGAGGGGATGAATTTAGTGAAACGGCACTCAAAACCCTCACAAAAGCATCCTCAGGGCGGCATCATGGAGTTCTCAGCCCCGATTCATATTTCGAACGTTATGCTGATTTGCAGCAAATGCAACACGCCGACAAGGGAAAAGCATAAAATTTTAGACGATGGTTCAAAAGTAAGAATCTGTTCTCACTGTGGAGAGATAACTTAAGATTGGCTGAAGAAAAAGAGAAAAAGACGGAAAAAGCTGCCGTCAAGAAGAAGACGGCAAAGTCAACCGCTAAACCGAAAGCATCGGTAAAAGCGAGCGCTAAACCGGCGACGGAGAAGAGTAAGAAACAACCAGCCGCCAAAATAGCGGCTGAAAAACCGGATACAAAAGCTGAAAGCGCACCAAAGATAAAAGCCGGGGCGAAAGCGGATGCCGAACCGGCAGCGGAAAAGAAAAAGGCGCCGAAGCCTGCGGAAGAGCCGAAAGCGACTCCAAAAGCAGCCCGGAAGCCGGACGATTATGTGCCGCGCTTGATGGACCGGTACGTCGATACGGTGATTCCTTACATGATAGAAAAATTCAGTTACCGGAACCCGAACATGGTGCCGAAGCTCGATAAGATATCGCTGAATGCGCGGGTCGGAAATGCAAAGGATGAACCGAAAGACCTCGAAATGGCTCTCGATGATCTAACGACCATAGCCGGGCAGAAGGCGGTCGTAACCAAAGCGAAGAAAGCGATAGCGAATTTTAAAATAAGAGAGGGAGACCCTGTCGGGGGGAGAGTGACTATCCGCGGAAAAAGGATGTACGAATTTCTCGATAGGATGATCTCGATAGCGATCCCGCGTGTGCGTGACTTCAACGGGTTGAGACAGAAATCGTTTGACGGATTCGGGAATTTCTCCTGGGGCGTGAAGGAACAGATTATCTTTCCCGAAATCGATTACGACAAGGTAGAAAAAATACGGGGATTGGACATTACAATCGTAACAACCGCAAACACCGATGAAGAAGGGTTCGAGCTGCTGAAGGCGTTCGGAATGCCGTTCAGGGTGCACACGGAGGAGTCGGAAGCATAATTTATGGCAAAAAAATCGTTAATAGCGAAACAGAAACGGAAACCAAAATTTGCCGTCAGAGCGTATTACCGGTGCAGAAGATGCGGAAGAGCGCGTTCGTATATGAGAAGATTCGGACTGTGCAGGATCTGCTTCAGGGAGCTGGCTCTCAAGGGAGAGATTCCGGGCATAACCAAGGCAAGCTGGTAAGGGAGAAGCGATGTCGCATACTTATCCGATAGCGGATTATCTAACGAGAATCAGGAACGCCCAGATGGCGAAAAAGCGCTGGGTGGACATACCGGCTTCCACTATGAAGAAGTCTATATCGCTCATCCTGCGGAAAGAGGGTTATATCAAAGATATTGTAGCCATCGATGACGGAGTTCAGGGGCGGCTGAGATTATTCCTCAAGTACATGAACGACGGCAGAGGAGTGATATACGGAATCGAATGCATTTCGAAGCCCGGAAGACGCATTTATTGTACGGCTAAAAATATCCCGAGAGTGAAAAACGGGTACGGAATTTCGATCATAAGTACCTCCTCGGGAATTATGTCAGGCAGGGATGCAAAGAAACAAAACCAGGGCGGTGAAGTGATCTGCCGGGTCTGGTAGAGGGTTTAAGATGTCAAGAGTAGGAAAAGTACCGATTGAAATTCCGGATGGAGTTGAGCTCTTGCAGAAGGGAAACACGGTCATTGTCAAGGGAGCCAAAGGCGAGCTCACAAAAACGTTCGACCCGAGAATTACCATAACCGTCGAAAACGGCAGCGCAACCGTGACCAGGGCAAGCGACGAGAAGGAAGTGCGCGCCCTTCACGGCTTGACACGCGCTTTGCTGTTCAACATGGTTCAGGGAGTCAGCTCGGGTTATGAAAAGACGCTGCAGCTGATAGGGGTAGGATATTCGGTAGAGCCGAAAGGAAAGAATGTACTTCTTAACCTCGGTTATTCTCACCCGATACTCTTTGAATCACCCGAAGGAATTGAATTTGAAATTCAGAAACCGGAAGCGCACGAGAAGGCGGAGTTCAGAAATATGCAGTCCAAAGTTGTGATTCGCGGGATAGATAAACAACTGGTAGGGCAGGTGAGCGCGGACATTAAATCATTGAGACCGCCCGAACCTTACAAAGGAAAGGGATTCCGGTTTGTGGGCGAATACGTCCGCAAGAAAGCAGGAAAACAGGTCGCTACAGCGATAACGGCCTAATTTCCGAGGGGACAATGAAAGACAAAAACAAGATCAAAAACGAAGCGAGATTTAAAAAAGCGAGACGGGTAAAAGCGAAAATCTCAGGTACGCCTACCGTACCGAGGCTTGTCGTTTACCGCTCCCATAAACATATATACGCTCAACTGGTCGACGACACTACCGGCTCGACACTCGTAGCCTCATCGACCCAGAAAGAAGAAATGAAGGGAGAAGTCTCAGGCAAGTCAAAGAGAGACGCGAGCAAAATGGTCGGAAGTCAACTTGCGGACCAGGCAAAAAAGAAGAATATCACGAAGGCGGTTTTCGACAGGAACGGCTATCTCTATCACGGAAGGGTGAAAGCCGTAGCCGAAGGCGCGCGTGAAAACGGATTGAAGATTTGAGGAAAAAGTTGCGTAAAATCAGTGCATCGGAATTAGAGCTTCTCGATGAGAAGGTAGTAAAGATCAACAGGGTATCCAAAGTGGTCAAGGGGGGACACAGGTTCGGATTCAACGCCCTTGTAGTTGTCGGGGACGGAAACGGACACGTAGGCATCGGATTGGGAAAAGCGAACGAGGTACTCTCCGCGGTCACCAAGGGTAAAGAGGTCGCAAGGAAAAACATTGTTAAGGTACCGGTGCTTAACGGGACTATCCCGCACGAAATAGTAGGTAAGTTCGGCGCCGCAAGAGTTGTTCTTAAGCCCGCATCTCCGGGAACCGGAATCATCGCAGGAGGGGCGGTCCGGGCGGTGATGGAGCAGGTAGGTATTCACGACGTGCTTGCCAAATCACTCGGGTCTCCGAACCCTCATAACGTCGTAAAGGCGACGATGAACGGGTTAACAAACCTTCTTGACGCGGCGACCGCAGCGCGCAAGAGGGGAATATCCATCAGGCGGCTATTTGGAATGGATGACGAATGACGGCTAAAGAGACGACGAAAAAGATCAAGATCACACAGGTGAAGAGCGCTATAGGGTATCACCATAAGGCTAAAAAAACCCTCAAGGCGCTCGGATTACGGAAGATGCACCAGAGTGTGCTGCATAACGATAATGAAGCGATACGCGGGATGGTGAGGAAGATCGACTATCTCATCAAGGTCGAGGAGGTATAAATGGGATTGGAGCATTTAAAACGACCGGGTGGAAAGAAACGGAAGAGAAAGAGGATCGGCAGGGGACAGGGTTCCGGCAGGGGGGGTACATCCACTGCGGGACATAAGGGCGCGAAAGCGAGGAGCGGATTCAGGAAAAAACCAGGATTTGAAGGCGGGCAGATGCCGCTTCAGCGCAGAGTGCCTAAAAAAGGATTCACGAATATTTTCAGAACGGAATTTCAGGTCGTCAACGTCGGCGAATTGAAAAGAGCCGGAGGGAAAGAAATAAATATAGAGGTATTGATAGCGAGCGGACTTGTGAGGAGCCAAAACGAACCTGTGAAGATCCTCGGGAACGGAGAGGTCGAGGGTGCGCTTGAGGTTTCGGCGAACGCATTCAGCAAGAGCGCGATTGAAAAGATAGAGGCGGCAGGGGGCAAAGTAACTACCGTATGATAGAAAAGCTGCTTGCGATAACGAAGATACCGGAGCTGCGGAAGCGGATAACGTTTACGCTGCTGATCCTCATTGCTTACCGTATAGGCGGTCATATTCCGATACCGGGCATCGACAGTCAGGCATTGGCTATAGCGGTCGGCAGTCTCCAAAATACGCTGTTCGGATTGTACGACATGTTCGCGGGGGGCGCATTTGCCAAGGCGACGATATTCGCTCTCGGTATCATGCCCTATATAACGGCATCGATCATCATTCAATTGCTCGGCGCAGTGATCCCGTATTTCCAGAAGCTCCAGAAAGAGGGAGAAGAAGGAAGAAAGAAGATAACTCAAATTACGCGGTACGGAACGGTGGCGATCTCCACCGTGCAGTCATATGGAATTGCTATCTACCTGATGGGATTACGCACTGGCAGCGGTCCGGATTCTGTTCAGGTCGTCCCCGGCGATCCGGGCGCGTCATTTATCCTGATGAGCATGCTCACGTTGATTACGGGAACGATAGTGATCATGTGGCTCGGTGAGCTCATCACGGAACGAGGCATCGGCAACGGGATAAGTTTGATCATTATGGTAGGCATACTTGCGGGCTTTCCGAACGTGGTTCTCATAGAGGTGGGCCTCGTGCGCGAGGAGGTTCGGGGAATCTTCACCGAGGTGGTGCTGATGGGACTCATGTACCTGATAGTCTCGTTCGTGGTTCTCCTGACACAGGGCACGAGGAAGATTCCGGTACAATACGCCAAGCGTGTAGTAGGGCGAAAGCTTTACGGGGGTCAGTCGACGCATATACCCTTAAAGGTCAACACGGCGGGTGTCATGCCCATAATATTTGCTCAGTCTATCATGTTCGTACCGAGCACTATCGCCACGCTGTTTCCCAACATAGAATGGCTGCAAGATTACTTTCTGCGGTATTTTTCGTACGATCACCCGTTTTACTGGTCGGTGTTCGGGTTGATGATAGTGTTCTTCACTTATTTTTATACGGCTATCGCCTTCAATCCTGTTGAGGTGGCGGAAAACATGAAGAAATCAGGAGGGTTCATACCGGGGATCCGGCCCGGGAAAAGAACGTCCGAATTTATCGACAACATACTCACGCGGGTTACATTACCGGGTTCGATATTTTTGGCATTCGTCGCGATCTTTCCTTACCTATTGATGCAGATGACCGACGTCCAGTATGACCTCGCATCATTTTTCGGAGGAACAAGTCTGTTGATCATCGTCGGTGTGGCTCTGGACACGCTGCAGCAGATAGAATCGCATCTGATCAGCCGGCATTACGACGGATTTCTGAAGAGCGGCAGGATCAGGGGAAGACGGAGATAAGCGTTGGTCAACTTAAAGACATATGACGAGATAATGAAGATCCGCGAGGCTGGAAAGATACTCTACGAAGCGATGCAGATTGTAGCAGAAAAACTGCGCCCGGGAATTACCACAGGCGCTCTCGATACGCTCGTCGAGAAGTACATCACCGAACATGATTCTACTCCTTCGTTCAAGGGGTTCCAGGGCTATCCGAAAACTATCTGTTCATCGGTGGGCTCTCAGGTCGTACACGGTATTCCGGGGGACACCGTTCTCAAAGAGGGAGAAATAGTCAGCATAGATATCGGAGTGAACAATGAAGGGTATCACGCCGATTCCGCCCGTACGTTCATCATCGGTGAAGTGGATTCGATTACGGTAAAGCTGGTAGAGGTGACAGAGAAAGCGCTGCAGCTCGGAATAGCAAAAGCGCAAATAGGTAATCGGGTAGGAGATATTTCAAGAGTGATACAGGAGTACGCGGAATCGAACGGTTTTGCCGTTGTCCGGCAATTAGTGGGGCACGGGATAGGTAAATCGCTTCATGAAGAACCTAAAGTTCCGAACTTTGTGGATGCTGACCCGGGACCGGAGCTCGAAGAGGGAATGGTACTTGCAATCGAACCGATGTTCAACACGGAACAACCTGAGGTAACTACGGAGCCGGACGGGTGGACCATAGTCTCGAAAGACGGTAAGCCCTCGGCGCATTTTGAACACACTATCGCTATTACGAAGGACGGACCGAAGATACTGACCAACGGCGCTCCGTTGATACTGGAGGCATTCTGACGCTATGGCTAAAGAACCCGGAATAGAGGTTGAAGGTACAATCCTTGAAACACTGCCGAACGCGACTTTTAAGGTGGAACTCGAAAATGGCCATGGGGTGCTTGCGCACATTTCCGGAAAAATGAGGATGCATTACATTAAAATACTGCCGGGCGACAAGGTGACGGTGGAACTTTCGCCGTACGACCTGACAAGGGGCAGGATAACTTTTAGGCACAAATAGACTGACTTGATATGAAAGTAAGAGCATCAGTAAAGAAAATTTGCGATAACTGTAAGATAATTAAACGTAAAGGCGTTGTTCGGGTGATCTGTTCGAACCCGAAGCACAAGCAGCGTCAGGGATAAGCAGGAGGACGGAGTTTGGCACGAATCGCAGGCGTAGACATACCGAGTGATAAGAAGATAAGAATAGCATTGACTTATCTCTTCGGAATAGGGAGAAAGAGAGCTCTTGATGTATTGGAAGCCGTCGGTATAGATCCGGAGGTAAGAACGAACACACTCAGCGACGTGGACGTATCCAAGATCAGGGAGATCATTTCCGATAAATACATAATAGAAGGCGCCCTCCGCACAGACGTAACGATGAATATCAAACGGCTGATGGACATAGGGTGTTACAGGGGGTTACGCCATAGACAGGGTCTCCCCGTGCATGGTCAACGGACCAGCACGAACGCCCGGACCAGAAAAGGCAGAAAAAGAGCCGTCGCCGGAAAGAAGAAAACGGCGTCGATGAAATGATGACTGATTTGAAAACCGGCACTCAATAAGGAGGATAAATTGGCTGCTCAACAGAAGGGCCGAAAGAAAAAGAAAAAAATTAAGGTGGATGCCAACGGCATTGCGCACGTAAAAGCGACTTACAACAACACGATCGTTACGCTGACCGACATCTACGGCAATGTCATATCATGGTCTTCAGCGGGACGTGCCGGATATAAAGGTTCGCGGAAGAACACTCCGTTTGCCGCGCAGCTGGCAGGAGAGATGGCAGCAAAAGAAGCTATGGAGCTTGGGCTTGCGCGGGTGGAAGTCCGTGTAAAAGGACCGGGAGGAGGTCGCGAATCGGCTATAAGATCGCTTCAAGCCGCGGGCCTCGAGATAGTATCTATAAAGGACGTAACACCAATTCCCCATAACGGATGCAGGCCTCCGAAGAGAAGAAGGGTATAGGAGCGGCGGATGGGTAGATATGTAGGACCTGTTTGCAAGTTATGCCGAAGAGAGGGCGAAAAGCTCTTTCTGAAGGGTTCTAAATGTATGACGACCAAGTGTCCGTTCGAGCGGCGCGGTTTCGCCCCCGGACAGCACGGTCAGGGTAGAAGAACCAGGCTTTCCGATTATGGAATACAGCTCAGGGAGAAGCAGAAGATCAAACGCATTTACGGTCTGTTTGAAAAACAGTTCAGGAATTATTACAAAAAAGCCGACAGAATGAAGGGAATAACCGGCTCAAACCTCATTCTCCTTCTCGAAAGCAGGCTGGACAACGTAGTATTCAGGCTCGGATTCGCGCCATCGCGCAAGGCGGCGAGGCAACTCGTAACTCACCGTCATTTCAATGTGAACGGAAAGATAGTGAACGTTCCTTCATACATCACGCGTGAAGGCGACGTAATAGAGGTACGCGACAAAGCGAAAAAGATGGAAGTCATCCACGCTTCGATGCGGCGCGTAAAAACCGACAACGGTATAACCTGGCTCGAACTCGATAAGGCGAGTATGCAGGGAAAGGTCATTCAGATTCCGGAGCGGGAGCAGATACCGTTGAACGTCAGGGAACAATTAGTAGTTGAACTTTACTCAAAGTAGCATGGGAAATATAGATGAATAAAATCAAAGTAAAAATACCAAATGCCGTAGAAATCGATCAATCTACATATTCGTCAACATCGGGCAGATTGTCATTAGGACCGTTAGAAAAAGGATACGGACTGACACTCGGCAATTCGCTAAGGAGAGTGCTTCTTAACGCACTTCCCGGCGCGGCGATTACGTCGTTGAAGATAGACGGCATAAATCACGAATTCACAACGATTAAAGGGGTAATGGAAGATGTTTCGGAGATCATACTCAACCTGAAAGAGATACGGGTAAAAATGCTCAATGGAACGATCGAGAAGGTATCCATCGGCCTCAAGGGGAAGAAAGAATTCAAAGGTTCGGATATCCAGAAGAATTCTTCCAATCTTGAAGTATTAAATCCCGACCATCACATAGCAACGCTCAACGAGGACTCGGATTTTACGATTGAACTGCGCATTGAAAGGGGAAGAGGTTACAATTCGGCTGGCAAGAACAAGAAACCGGATGCGCCTCTCGGTACGATTTTTATGGATTCAATCTTTACTCCGATCAAGTTCGTGAAGTACGAAGTCGAACCGGCGAGGGTAGAGGGTAAGACAGACTTCGAGAAGCTGATTATAGACGTCGAAACAGATGGAAGCGTAACTCCCGACGATGCCGTAAGTCAGGCGGCGATAGTCTTGAGGGACCACCTCAACCTCTTCATAAATTCTGATACCGAAGACAGGGTCGAGGAACCGCGGGAAGAGGAAGAGGACATCGCAGGAATCAGGAAACAACTCCTGCGCAGCATCGACGAACTCGAACTCTCCGTGCGTTCGCACAACTGCCTCAAAGCGGCGCAGATCGATACACTCGGAGACCTCGTCTCAAAGAGTGAGCAGGAAATGCTCAAGTTCAAGAACTTCGGAAGGAAGTCGCTCCTTGAGCTCCAGCAAAAACTCGGCGAACTCGGTCTCGCATTCGATATGGACGTGATGAAGTATATAGGAAACGACGAATTTTAGAGATGAGGCACCGGAAAAAACTCAGAAAGCTCGGCAAAACAGCGAGTCACAGAAAGGCGATGCTAAAAAACATGGTCGCCTCGTTATTCGAGCACAAACAGATCAAAACGACTCACGCTAAGGCAAAAGAAGCGAGGAGGCTCGCCGAACGGCTGATAACGTTCGCTAAAAGAGGCGATCTCGCCGCCCGAAGGCAGGTACTGAGGTATATTCCGAACAAAGCTCTCGTCCGAACGCTCTTCGACGATATAGCTCCTCAATACTCGGAAAGGATCGGCGGTTATACTCGAGTCATAAAACTCGGATTCAGGGAAGGCGACGGAGCGGCTATGTCAATCCTTGAGCTCGTCGATATAGAAAAACCCGTAGTCGAGAAGAAAGAGAAAAAAGAAGGGATCACGGATAAGATCCGAAAAGTCCGGTCAGGCGGATAGAATCAGAATCCGAAATCTTTCCTAAACGGATGACTTTCGTAAATATAAGTATTAATGGCAGTCTGAAAAGGCTGCCTTTTCTTTTACCATTGATGCTGTTCTGCGCTTCGATTTCATTTGCTCAAATACCCGATGGAAATCATATCAAAGCGTTCTGGGTCATCAGGGACAGGATGACGACCAAAAGCAGCGTGGCGGAGATTGTGCGTACCGCAAAGAAATACGGATTCAATCATATATTCGCTCAGGTAAGAGGGAGGGGAGACGCATATTACCACAGCGACATCGTGGAAAGAGCGCCGCAGGTGAAGGGAAGAAGGTTCGATCCGTTAGGCGAGCTCTTGGCGAGGGCGCACAGGGAGGGTATAAAAGTGCACGCCTGGGTCAACGTCTACCTCCTCTGGTCATCGGATAAAAAACCGAAATCGAAGAACCATCTGCTGAACCGTCATCCGGAATGGACAGCCCGGGCTTACGGCGATGTTATCGACGCTAAAAAGAACCGGAAACAATTCGATCTTCAGGGGTCGGAAGGGGTTTACCTCTCACCGGGACATCCGGCGGTGAAGGAATATCTGCTCGGTGTGTTGAGCGAACTCATGAACAAATACGACGTTGACGGAATTCATCTCGACTATGTGCGCTTTCCCGGACCCGAATACGGATATAATCAGAAAGCGCTCGACAAGTTCCGGGAGGAAACGGGAGTCGACCCGGAAATATTCATTGAAAACGGAGCGGAGATATCCGAATTGATCGGCTCTAAAAGCGTCGAGGCGTTTCATCGGCAGTGGACGAACTTTAAACTGAGAAGCATCACGTCGTTCGTAAACGATCTGAGCAAACTGATCAAAGCATCGGGGAAAGAAATATACCTGACGGCTGCGGTCAAGCCGGATCCGGTTTCCGCGCGTGAGAATAATTATCAGAACTGGGTCAGGTGGCTCAGAACGGGAATGATAGACTACGCCGTACCGATGAATTACAATACCGATCTTACCGAGTTTATGAAAAACGTGGATGCGATTTTGAATGTAGCGCCGCCGGCAAAACTCATCATGGGCATCGGAGCGTTCAATCAGAACCACTTCGACGTCGAGAGCAAGATATACAAGTCAAAATCACGCGGCTTAGAGGACTTCATCTTCTTTTCTTATAACGAAATCCTTAATGAAAAAGAATACGTCAAGGCGATTCAAAGAGCGATGGAGTAATTATGACAGACAAGAAAAACAGATTCTCCGAAAATACAGTCCTAATTATCATAGACGTTCAGAAAGGGTTCGACGACGCCGTCTGGGGTACCCGGAATAACCCGGAAGCCGAATCGAATATTGCAGCACTCCTCGAAGCGTGGCGAAATTCGGGACGACCGATTATTCATATACAGCATAATTCCCTAAATATGGAATCACCTCTTCACCCTGATAGCCCCGGTAATGCCATCAAAGAAATCGTCAAGCCAGATGCCGGCGAACATGTCGTTACGAAATCAGTCAACAGCGCATTTATCGGTACCGACTTAGAAGAGATCTTGCGGGATAAAGGCTATGAAACACTCGTCATTACAGGCCTGACGACAAACCACTGCGTATCAACCACCGCGCGAATGGCGGCTAATCTCGGCTTTAAAACGTATGTAGTTTCGGATGCGGTTGCGGCATTCGACAGGATAGACCACACTGGAAAGCATTATACGGCAGAAGAGATACATGATATTTCACTGGCAAATCTACATGACGAATTCGCGGAGATACTCGATAGTCAAAGCGTGCTTGCTGATTTAGAATAAAGCTAGTCCCCTCACAGGGCGAGGGGAAATGGCGCTCTCCTCCTCCCTTGAGGGAGGTGTTTACTGCCTCTCTCCCCTTGAGGGGAGTCCTCCGCAGGAGGGAGGGGTGTTATCGTTTGTTATTTTCAATATGTTCCTTTAGGGAATTAATGACTCCTTCCAAATTATGTTTTACATCGGAATCCCTAAACCGGATGACTTTTAGCGAAAGAGATTCAAGGTATTTCTGTCTCGCTTTATCACTTTCCATCTTATAATCATGAGTAATACCGTCTATTTCGATGACGAATTTTAAATCAGGTGAGTAGCAATCTACTATGTATTCACCAATAGGTTTTTGTCGTTTGAATCCATATCCCATCATTTTTTTGTTCTTCAGTTCATTCCACAAGTATATCTCTGCCTTAGTAGATTCTTTCCTTAGCTTACGGGCTATACTTTTCAGTTTTGGGTTATATTTAATAATCATGTGTGGTCACACCCCTCGTCCGTCCCGACCCTTCGGGACGGACACTCCCCTCGAGGGGAGAGGAATTTCGACCTCCTTCCTTGAGGGGGGAGTAATCGCATCCTCCTCCCTTGAGGGAGGTGTCCCGAAGCTTCGGGACGGAGGGTGTTATTCTGAAATCTACTGAATCTCTCACTCATCCTGAAACTGACCGCGACCCTCCGTGAAGAGGATGACGCGGCGGAAGCGGGTGCCGGGAGGGTCTTCTATATAGTTCGCCCAGCATTCCATCTCGCGGTTGCGGCGGTGGAGACGTTTGCGCTGCTTCAGACAGTGCTTGACAGTGTCGAACTCATAATCCTGCAGGGGTATCTTCCGGTCGCGGCCGATTAGGGGGGAGAGTATGCGGGCTGTCATATGGTAATTATCGAAGATGGTCATGACAGCGTCACGGTGTTTGAGGCATTGCCGGGCAATGACCTCGTGCGAACAGTGTGGAAATATTTCTTTAAGTTTTTCTATCGGTTCGTATGCGAGTCCGCGTAGCTCGGCAGGATCGAGCAGAAGATCGGCGGCGAAAAGATTTGCTTCCTCTTCCTGTTCCCATGTCTGTTCGGAGCCGGTGAGGTGGTCCAACTCGTAATGACCTATCTCGTGAGCGATAGTGAAATTCTGGCGTTCGGAGCGGTCATTTTCGTTCACTAAGATGACCTTAATACTGTTTAGTACGGAAACACAACCCCTGAGGGAGTCATCGAGATCTACGCGCAGTAGTCTGAAACCGTATTCCCCGGCTATTTTTTCCCCGAAATCCACTGGTCTTTGATGTTTTCCCTGAACGCTCTGAGCATATTGCGGATGCTTTTCTCCGGGACTTTTTCAAGCTTGCTGCCTCTGCCGTACAGGCTGCGGAGAAATTCCTCATCATCATCATCCAAATTCTCACCTAACTTGTTTTTGGAGATATATTCCTCAATAGAGAGGGTTGTGCGGGTATAAGATGAGTCGTGTTCAATTTCGCTGCCGCTTAATTCAGAAGTCAAAGTTTCTGCAAATCCTTCATTTAGAAATTCTTCAGGTCGTATTGTTACACCTATCCATCGCGAGCATAACATCGCAATAGATTCTAAAGCTCCCCGGGTGATGCCCCTTCCATTGATCCATGCGTTGACCGTTTGACGAGTTTTTCCCATCTCATCGGCAAATTCTTGCTGTGTCTTTTTAGCGACCTTAAGAAATATTGACACATTTAAGCCTATAGTAATCAACTGTTTATCAGTATATTTAGCCATAATATTTTACATACAACCTATATAATCAGAATATACTTGACATATAAGGTCATAAACTTTACATTTAAGCGTGAAAAGTTTACAAACACCTCTAAAATCTTACATATTGGTAACCAAATGTAAAGTAATACATTTCCAGCCGATTTGCAAGCAAATAGGGGAAAATCTACAGTGACGGGGGTGGAACGATTCATACTCGACTTCTGGACGGTTATGGCTCCTCTTCTTTTGGGTATCTATATCGGACGGCGAATTTTTCCCGCCGGTAAAAATTAGTGCTGCCTCCTCAATACGACACCTGGCTTGACGCAATACTGACGGGGGAAAGCGATCCCCCTATCTCTCTTTCGGATTATCAAAAATTGGGTATTGCGGGGAGAATGAAGTTCGTATCCGGATTAGGATTCGGTGATTATTTGGTTGAGAGCATGAAGGAGACTCTTTTTGAAAGCGATGAATTCGACACGGGTTTATATCTGATAGTAGACGGTTCTGAGGATGCGGGTAAAGCAATAGCAATAACAGCCGTCATGAACACGGGTGAAGGGATGCTCCTTGAAGCCGCCGACGCCCTCGAAGTGGTTTTGGATAATTTGCATAGTGATGATACAGAATAATTATAAGATAACACACCCCTGCCAGCCTCTGCTGGCTTTCCCCTCTCAAGAGGGGAACTCCAAACCTCTCCCCTCGAGGGGAGTGTCCCGAAAATTCGGGACGAGGGGTGTTTCCGCTGCCATTTCGTCAAATCACACCCTCCGTCTTCCGTTCCGAAGTCTCGGGACGGAAGCCACCTCCCTCGAAGGAGGAGGAAAAAGATAATGGGTAAGCGACCGGCATCGATGTTTTACTGGATGGACTTTGATAGAGACACGAGGGCGTTATCTCTTAAAGCGGTAGGAGGATGGATGCGGATCATGGGGCAGCTGCATTTTTCTCCCGAGCGGGGCAAGAAGCGGCAATCTCTCAGGTCCTGGGCAAACGTCATGGGATGCTCGACCGGGGAGGTCGAAAGGATAGTCAGAGAACTCAGAGAACACAAGATAGGAAAGTTCAGATTTTCAAACGGGTTACTGACCATAGAATCGCGCAGAATGAGAAGCGAAGAAGAGCAGAGAGAGAAGGATAATCAACGCGTCAGGCGTTTCAGGCAAAGCAATAAGTATTGAGAATAGTGAGATTGGAGCAAATATGAGATACGGCGATGTCATGGAATTGAAACGGAGTTGTAACAGCGCTATTCAGCTTCATATTCAGATTAAAGTGCGGGTTAGGGCTTGCCCTGACCGCAATTCGAAAGAAAGCGAAGGTAAATAGTGCGTAAACTCTCTCAAAATAAAGAAAAAGAGAGAGAGCTGTCGGTAGCTCAGCTTATAAGGGATCTGTTCTACAGCTACGGAATTACGTTTAAATACGGAGCAAAAGCGATACTTGAAGAGAACAAAAAGAGGGCCCGCGCCTACACTAATCTGGTAGAAGCTTACCGGAATAAATTAGTTAAAGAGGCGATCGGTGAGGCATGCAAAGAGTCGCCTAAAAAAATGCCGGGCGCATACGCAATTCTGAGTCACTGCAGGCGGATGCGCACGAAGAATAACAGTCTGATGTTAGCTGCCGGCGAGCAGCGGGGATTAGACAGTACTCACCGCTTCGACTTTGAAAAAGGCGAATGGATGCCGAAATGACACTGAATACGCAGATGAACGAGTTGGAGAAAACACATTTTGAAAAGGTGAAACAGTTCTGGCGCGAAGACGGGAAATATTCAAACTGGACGCTTGAAAATGACGATTACCGCTGCAAGGTCCGGATAGGTGAATTCCAGTGGTTTGAGTTCCGTCTGCGGCATGGGTGGGTCTTCGTGCCGAAGGAGAGGATAGGAGATAACCAACTACCACACACGGTGTTAGAGTAATAATTTAAATAATAACTTCAGTGCGATATAGAGATTTATAGTCCGCACTGAGAACGAAGCCACCACACACGGAGCTTCTTACAACGTTCCGGCAAAGCCGGAAAAGGAGGAAGTGCCGTGTCACTCGATTTCATAACAGAAAAACAGAGTTATTCCACCGCATTAGAGGAGTCGGAATCGTCGAACCGGCTCTACAAGCTGATGACAAAGCATCTGTGCGAGTTCATAGTCAATTCACGCAAACTCACAGAACGGCAGGTGGAGATATTTCTCCTGAGGGCGAAAGGGTTCACGTTCGAGGAGATAGGAGAGATGCTGGGAGTTAAAAAGCAGACGGTTCATGAGTCGTTTCAAAAGACGATCCAAATGCTGAAGCTGCCGGAGGAACCTGACGAATCCGAGAATTTATAGCGGGGAATCGTAATGAGTGCGGTTAGGAAATACCCAAACCCGCACATATAATTCGAGGAGTCAATATGTTCGCAATAGCCGGATATCTATTGTCAGCCGGGATGGTGGTGGCGGGAGTATTCAAGCTCAAACAGATAGCGGGGATGATAAAAGAGGCAAAGGAGCTCTTTCAGAAAGTCAGGATAGCGAAACATGCCGAATCAGAAGGCGGGAGAGATATAACTGCCAATGAATGGCGCGAGATAGCCGAGGAATCGTTAGACCTGCTTCAAGCAGCTCTCAAATGGTGGAAATTAGGGAGAGGATAAATATCATCCTCTAAACTGAATTACACACCCTCCCGAAATAGAATCGGGATAAACTCCACCCCTCTCAAGAGGGGATCATTTTACTCTCCCCTTGTGGGGAGTATCCGTCCCGAAGGGTCGGGACGGATGAGGGGTGTGATCGTTCGTGAGTGATAAGGATTGGGAATTCGCCTTTTGTCCGAGGGGAATAAAAATGAATCTTTTTAGTAATAAACCACCCCTTGTGTTCCCCTCCTTGAAAAGGAGGGGAAGATAGGAATGTGCGGTCAGGGCCAGTCCGACTTCATGCCAGGCGGGCCAGTCCGACTTCATGCCAGGCGGGCAAGCCCTACCCGCACACATTTGTCATTGCGAGACCTGATTTATCAGGTCAAAGCAATCTCTTCAGACACATGCCGTCTTCCGGCTCAGTCGGAATCCTCCGGAGGAGCTCTTCGTGACCTTCGGATCGGGCGCCTTTTGTTAGAGGGGGTAAAGGAGATCATATAAAAATATTTTATGAACCTCACAATGGGCAGAAACGGCTGCGCAGGTCGAAAGCTCGCTTCCGGGTGGCTGTTATGGGCAGGAGATGGGGGAAGACCACCTTCGCGGTGCATGAGATCGCCGAAAGGGCGCTCGATAAACCGGGTGTCTACTGGTGGGTAGGACCCGACTACGAGGCGGTCGAAAAGGGGTGGTGGATTCTGATGTCCGCTCTGCCTGAAGAACTGATAGTAAGTCAGAGGCGGAGTCTGCCGAAATTCATCGAGTTCGAGAACGGAAGCAGGATCTACTTCCGCACCGCAAGCAAGCCGGACAGGCTGAGAGGGGAGGGGCTTTCCGGGCTGGTGATAGACGAAGCGGCTCAGATAGACCGCCGCGCATGGGAGTACGTACTCGAACCGGCTCTGATTGATCACAAAGGATGGGCGCTCTTCATCGGTACGCCGATGGGAAAAAAGAGCTGGTTCAACGAGTTCTACCTTCACGGGCAGTCGCCGGACAAGGAATGGTCGGACTGGGAGTCGTTTCTTGCCCCCACATCCGAGAACCCGTTCATAGATAAAAACGAAATAGAACGCATGAAAAAGCAGATGCCGGAGGAGATATTCCGGCAGGAGTTTCTTGCGGATTTCATGGACGATAACAGCAGCGTATTCAGGATGATAGGGGAATGTGTTAAAGGTGATTATGAAGAACCGGAGTTCGGAAAACAATACGTTATGGGCGTCGATCTCGCCAAGCATGAGGACTACAGTGTCATCTCCGTTCTCAACCATGCCGGTCATCTCGTTCATTTCGACCGGTTCAATAAACTCGACTATAATTTCCAGAAGGGGAGGATAGTCAGCGCGGCGAGGCGGTACGACGCGCAGGTGCTGATGGACGTTACGGGCGTCGGCGATCCGGTTTACGACGACCTCAAACACAAAATCCGTGTTATACCGTACCGGTTCACGAACAAATCGAAGCAGGAACTCATAATGAATCTCTCCATCGGGATTGATAAAAGGAGCATAAGTTTCCCGCAAAACGCCGAACTGCTGACGGAACTCGAAAAATTCGGGTATCAGATATCACCATTCGGGAACATAGTGTACGGCGCGCCGTCGGGCTTTCATGACGACTGCGTTATCTCGCTCGCCTTAGCCTTCTGGCAGCTCTCACATAGATGGAGCATAAAGCATAGAGGGAGCGAGGCGGCGAGGGTTATTTATTGATGAAGTACACACCCCGCCTTTTGGCTCCACCAAAATACACCCCTCTCAAGAGGGGAATTAAAGGACTAATTCTTGATAATAAACCACCCCTTGTGTTCCCCTCCTTAGGAAGGAGGGGACTTCTTAATCCCATCTTCGATGGGATATGTAGGGACAACTCAGGAGTTGTCCGTGGGCGATTCCCCGCTTTTAGCGGGATAAACCTGAATCGCCCCTACATTCTAAACAGCGGGATTGGCTCACGCCTGTCTTCGGCTCTTCGTCATCCGGCAGCTGCCGGATTCCTCAGAATGACATTTTCCCTCCCCCTTTGAAGGGGGTGTCCGGCTGAGCCGGATGGGGGATGTTATCCTTCGTTTATCGCTAAATCACACCCTCCGTCCCGGCTCAGCCGGGACACATCCCTCCCGAAATAGAATCGGGATAAACATCCTCCGGAAGGAGTTCCTTCGGAACACCCCTCCCCGCCAGACCGATGTCCTGCCCGGCAAGCGGTCAGACGGGCGGGCTGGTTATTAGAGGGGAATAAAAGGACTTTCTTTTATTAGAAGTCACACACTGCGTAATTTCGTGACACCCCTCTCATGAGGGAGAGAAATTAAACCGCTTATTGGACTACCGTTAACCAGTTTTTGTATTTATCATCTTTGCCGTTTACGATATTAAAAAAAGTCGTGCGGATTTTTTCGGTCACAGGTCCCAAAGAGTTTTTGAGATCATGGTCGTCCAAAGATTTTATTGGGGCAACCTCTGCTGCCGTCCCGGTAAAAAATGCTTCATCCGCGTTGTAAATCTCATCTAACGTCAGCGGTTTCTCTTCAACTCGAATTCCGAGGTCTTCGGCGATGGTCATCACAGAATCTCTTGTAATGCCGGCTAAAATATTACCCGGTGGCGGCGTGAACAGATGACCGTCACTCACGATAAAAATATTCTCGCCCGGACCTTCCGCAACCTTTCCCTCATAGTCGAGAAGCAATGCTTCGTCATACCCCTGTGATGTTGCTTCTGTACCGGCTAAGATGGAATTTACATAATTGCCTGCGAATTTAGAAGTCGTAATGGATGATTTCGGGTGAAAACGCATGAATGAGGAGGTTTTTACATTCACCGATTCGGTTCCCAGGTAATTATCCCAATGCCAGACCGCGATTGACAGATTCACGGGCGCTCCCTCCGGGCGTAGACCCATCTTGCCGTATCCATAATAAGCGAGCGGACGAATATACCCGTTCTTCAGCTCATTTGCCTTGACGGTTTCTATAATAGCAGAGTTTATTTCTTCGGCATTAAAAGGGATTTGCATCTTTATGGAAACAGCAGAACTGATCAGCCTGTTTGTGTGGTCTTCCAATCTGAAAATAGCGGAACCAATCTCTGTGCCGTAGAAGCGTAATCCCTCAAATACTGCCGATCCGTAATGGAGTGAATGGGTGATGACGTGGATTTTGGCATCCTTCCACGGAACAAGTTTGCCGTCCATCCAGATATATTTTGACTCTAACATCTGAATTGATATTAAAACAATTTAAAACAGAGTGCAAGATTTATGGGTAGGCCGGATTTTAACATTACTCTAAAATAACGTTAAATCTATGTGCGAGTCGATGCTTGCCCCGACCAATGTCACCCTGAGCGGAGTCGAAGGGTGAACTCTTCCGGTAAGGTCATGGTTCTACCAAAGGGATTCCTACGGAAGAACCTGGGACCAATGGCTTAAAAGGATAGTGTTTGCCCCTGAGTATCGGTCACTTACGGTGTCAGGGTACCCAAAAGTGTTACCTGACTGTAAAAGGATTAGAAAGATTATCGATGTAAGTATTTATTAAATCAACAAAATATTGTTTGCATAAAGTATATAAATAAGACATATTATGCAAACAATATTATAACAAAATGAAACCATTAGAATTTATAAAATCGTTGAACAATAAAGGGATCTGGTCCTTTACCTCACAGGTAGCACAAAAGCAATTAGGTAATAGTACCCTGTCAGCGTTGCGTAAGCTTCGTAAGGAGGGGAGATTAATTAGTCCGGGTAGAGGATTTTATGCGATAATACCGGAAGAATATAGTATATCAGGTCGCATACCAATGGATCGATATATTGATAATTTAATGAGATACTACAAAGCACCTTATTATATAGGACTTTTGTCTGCAGCTGCATATTATGGTTCTTCTCATCAGAGTCCCCAAATATTACAGGTAATCACAAATCCTTCCAGAAGACCAATTAGAAAAGGAAGAAATAAAATTGTTTTTTACAGGAAAAAGAATGTTAGGAGATCTGAAAAAGTTTTGAGAAATACTCCAACTGGTTACATAAATTTATCCACTGTTGAGACTACTTTCTTCGATTTGATAATGTATTATCGTCGGGTCGGTGGATTAGAGCGAGTCTATCAAGTTGCTTCAGAGATGACAGGGCTGTTTACCGCAGGAGGACTATTGAAGTCGGCTAAGAATTTTCCACTTCCGGTTGTGCAGCGAGGGGGATTTATATTGGAGCGTTTAGGATTCCGGCAAGGAGTAAAAAGATTGAAACTATATATCATTAGAGAAAAGGCTCTTACAACGAATCTTAATCCATCCAGCACTATAATTAATTCATCTTTCAATGTTCCTTGGCGGCTCGTTATTAATGACGAGATAGAGATCGAGGAATGATTCCACAGGCCTATATCCTTGAGTGGCAAAATGAAGCCCCCTGGCAGAGTGACGATCAAATTGAACAGGATTTGATCATAAGCCGTATAATTGTTGAATTATATAATAGTGATTTTCTAAAAAATGAGCTTTTGTTTCGAGGAGGTACCGCACTAACAAAGCTTTTTTTAGATGAGCCGTTAAGATATTCGGAAGATCTAGCTTTTGTTCAAAGAAAATCAAGCGCTATTGGACCAATTGCGGATAAAATTAAAAGCATCATTGATCCCTTATTGGGTAAAAGTAAAACAGTTTCAGCGAAGGATTCTTTTAAAATCTTATACAATTTTAATCCGGAAAGTAATGCACAAAATCAAAAACGTGTAAAGATTGAAATTAATACTCGTAAACATTTTTTAGTGTATCCTCAATTGAGTTTGCCATACGAAGTTAACTCAATGTGGTTTTCAGGTGAATGCGAGGTAACAATATATGAGCTTGATGAGCTCGCAAGTACAAAATTACGAGCATTATATCAAAGAAAAAAGGGAAGAGATTTATTCGATCTTGACGTACTTCTCCGTAAAGGATTAATTAATGAAGATCGAGTTTTAAAATCGTTTCATCAATACCTTGATTTTCAAGGATTAAGTATTTCCTCTAACAGATTCATTGCCAATTTAGATGAAAAGCTAGATGATCCTATATTCATTCAAGATATGGATGCTCTAATCATTCCATCATATCGGTACGACCCAATTGAAGCAGGAGAAAACGTTAAAAGTCTAATTCGTATGCTTTATATGAGTTT
>JADFGO010000018.1 GCA_022567655.1 Candidatus Neomarinimicrobiota bacterium | reverse complement strand
ATTTGTCGAGTTCTTCCGGCAGCGCTCTCGGGCTGAATTTTGAGACCTTTTCCTTCATCATCCTGACATATTCATCGGTTGTCCCGCAGCAGCCGCCGACGAGGTTCACCCACCCGTTCTTTGCGAACCGTTCTATTATGTCCGACAGTTGCTGTGCGGTTTCATCGTATTCCCCATCGACGTTCGGAAGTCCTGCGTTCGGAACTACCGCCACAAAACCGGGATAAATATCAGAAAGCGTCCGGAGATGGTCGGTCATAAACTCGGGACCTGTGGCGCAGTTTATTCCGAGATAGAGAAGATCGAACGGAGCCAGTGTATATACAGCCGCCTCAATATTCTGTCCCGCAAGCATCGTCCCGGTCGTTTCAATCGTAACGGATACCGAGACCGGAGTATCGCTGCCGAGTTCTTTATTAGCTTCCTGAACGGCATGCAGTATAGCCTTGATGTTTAGTGAATCCTGCGAAGTCTCAACAAGAAGATAATCGACACCCCCCTCGATCAGACCCAATATCTGCGGCATATACGAACTTTTGACACCGTCGAAATCTATCCCTCCCGTCACCTGAATAGTCTTTGTCGACGGACCCATAGAACCCGCTACCCAGAGCGGCTTATCGTATTCAGCCACCGCTTCGCGAGCCAGCTCGGCGGCTTTCCGGTTTATCTCCCGTGTCCTTGACTCGAGCCCGAACTCTTCCAGGACAATGGCGGAACCGCTGAAAGTGTTTGTTTCAATTATGTCAGCGCCTGCGTCTAAGTAGGTCTTATGCAGCTGAAGAACCAATTCCGGGGAGAATAAATTCAGCGCTTCATACAATCCCTCGTATTTCTCGCCGCCGAAGGCATCCGCATCATTTGCAGTTTTCTCCAGTGCGGTCCCGGTGGCTCCGTCGAGAACTAATATCCGCTCTCTTAAAGCCTTTTTTAATTCTTTGATTCTATCCGTCATTACCGAATTTAAATACTCGTAGCGCCGTTATTTAACAGTTGTCCTCCACCGAGAGAGTAACAGTTCTTAGTAGCTCCCCCTACATGCCGTGAGGCGTTTCTCGTATCTATTATGAATTTCGAATTCTCAAAAATCATCTTCCAGTCAAAATCGGTGTGGTCTGTTATAATGATGACACACTCATATTCGCTTATGCTTTCGGGCGTGAGATTCACCGATTCAGCCTCTATCGAATCCTGATTCAGGGTCGGAACGAATGGATCCGAATATTCGATATTCCTTACACCCCTCTGTTTAAGGGCTTTCCAGACGTGAAGACCGGGAGAATTTCTTAAATCATCGATATCAGGTTTGTACGAAACTCCAAGCACAAGCACTCTGCATTCGGGGAGTGGGGATGCGGACATGGACAAAGCCTGCACTGCCATTTCAGCGACATAATGAGGCATATTTTCATTTGTCTTTGCCGCCTGTTCTATGAAATCGGAATAAAAGTCATACTCCTTTGCCTTCCACGAAAGGTAGTAAGGATCAATCTGAATGCAGTGACCGCCGATACCCGGACCGGGATTGAATTGCATGAATCCGAACGGTTTGGTGGACGCTGCTTCGATTACCTCCCAGATATCAATGCCTCCTATGCGGTCACACAGCATAGCCATTTCATTTATCATAGCGATATTGACGCTTCTGAAGATGTTTTCGAGAAGTTTTGCCATTTCGGCGACCTCGGGACTTGAGACCTCGATGATTTCGGATGCCACCATACTCAGCAATCCCGAAGCAGCTTTGGTGCACTCTTTTGTAACTCCTCCTACAACTATCGGTGTATTCGAAAAGCTGTAGTTTTTGCTTCCGGGATCGACCCTTTCCGGCGCAAACGCTACATGGCTGTCACTGCCTATCTTCAGTCCTGCCTCCTCCATCCGGGGAACTATAAACTCCTTTGTAGATCCGGGATATGTCGTGCTGCGAAGGATGACCAGATGACCTTTACGCAGGTAGGGCGCTATTCCGTCGACAACCTTAGTTATAAATTCGACGTTGGGGGTTTTGTGGACTGTTACGGGCGTTGGGACGCATATCACTATTGCATCGGTCTCTTTCACTACCGAAATATCCGAAGTCGCTGTCAGATTTCCCTTGCTGACCACGGCTGATACTTCCTCCGAAGGAATATCGGTGATATAGCTCTCACCGTTGTTTATTTTATCAATCTTGGATTCGTCAACGTCAATCCCGTAAGTTTTTATGCCCTTTTTGGCAAATTCAGTTGCCAGCGGCAGCCCGACGTAACCAAGACCGATAACCGATAGTTTATCATTTCCGTATCCCATAATGTCCTCTTTTTTACTCTCTGTTATAATTCATTGAATCTAAAATCAACTCTATCCGGAAATCGCAATATTACCTTTATCATCCGTGTATTCCTCAACCTGAGTTTCAACCTCCCGGAAAGTAAGCTGCCCCTTCCAGAAGAAGTAAAAGCCGACTGCTGTGACGGGAAAATAGTTCACCGCATGTAATACTACCGCAAATGCTCTCGCAGGACCTCCGGTAAGGCCGAACAAAGCCATTGAGGCGACTACCAGTCCATGGAAGGTGCCTACATATCCGGGAGCGGATGGTATTGCAACCGCGAAAGTTATAAAAACCAAAACCACAAAAGCTTCAAACCCACCGTAGGAATATCCGAACGCGCGGAATGTGAACCATACGGTTGAAATGTAAATAGGCCAGTGCAATACCGAGACAATAAGAATTCCGAAATACTTCTTATAATGCGAGACTATCTCGAGTCCCTCTGAAAAACTTGCGAGTTTTTTCCCCGCAATCGCCGCCCATTTGTCCGGCATAGGTTTAAGTATGAATGCTGATAACTTGATTACCGACTCACTTCGGTATTGCAATAACAGTGTTGCCGCAAGAAGGACAATGACTATGATCAGGGCGGCGTATCCGACACTGCTCGCCCAAGTCGGGAATCGCGGAAAATATGCCAGCACAATTCCGAGCGCCGCGAGGGTCGTTAACAGGTCCAGTATCCTTTCAAGCAGCAGTGAAGCCAGAGTGGAAGATTTGCTCAAGCCGGTATTTTTGGAAAATACATAAGCTCTGAGCAGATCGCCCAACCGGAACGGAAGGACGTTATTTCCCATATAACCTATCATGGTGGCGGAGAAGGTCTTCCCGTAACTGACTTTTTGAACCGGATCAATAAGCATCTTCCAGCGTATAGCTCTTATCACAAAACTCGCGATAACGCTTATAGCTGCGGGAATGAGCCAGACGAAATTTACGCTCAGCAGCGAGCGGGAGAACTCCTGCCAATTAACGTCCCTGAACGCAAAATAGAGGAACACGATACTGATGATCAACCCGGCTATAAGCCTCTTCTTCATTCTTATCTAATTACCATTTTAGTGCATTTTACCCAATACTGATATCCCCCAGAGCAAAAATTATGGGAATAACTATTATTGGGGTTGTTTTTCTATCCTATTCGACTGGATCAGCTTCGTCCACAAGCATAACGGGAATATCGTCTTCGACACGATATGCGAGCTTGCATGAGGGACAAATGAGTTTTTCCTCTTCTGCGCGATATTCAAGTTCACCCTTGCATTTTGGGCAAACTAATATGTCTAAAAGCTCTTTTTTCAGCATTTTACGACCTTTATTACGGTTCTCTTAAAAACTGGGCTAATTTAACTGTTCACTCATCAAATTGCAATAAAGCGATTATACAAAATGCAGATTTCTCAAGAATAATAATTAGGTTCATTCTTTGAGCAAATCTGATCCGGGAATTAACGGGCTCTCTCACTTTCGGGTGGTTGAAAGGTTGATCCGGTTAGCTCAACTTTGTCAAGCTGTCCTTGAGCTTCTCAAAATCCGGTTTGAGTTCACGGTAAGTATCTTTAAGTCCATCCATTATGACTTTTGTCTGCCCGAGTACCGGCATAAAATTTGTATCCCCGAACCATCTCGGAACCAGATGCCAGTGGATATGATCCTCGATACCGGCTCCCCCGGCTTTGCCTAAATTAAGCCCTATATTAAAACCTTCCGAATTTAGGTGACGCTCCAGAATGGTCATACAGCCTGCCAACACCTCCTGGCATTCGCTTCTCTCCTGCGCCGAGAGTTTTGTGTAGTCGGATATATGACTGTAAGGAGACACTATCAAATGGGCATTGTTATACGGATATAGATTCATTACCACGAAACTTAATTCGCCCCGGAAAAGTATAAGCGTTTCTTCATCGTCATCAGCATTCGGCTTGTCGCATAAAAAACAATCATCGGATTCATCGTTCATTTCCCTCTTTATGTATTCCATGCGCCACGGCGCCCAGAGCTGATTATCAGAAAGTTTCAAACCGTCATTTCCTGTGTAATCTCTATTCTTCCGTCTTATTTGCCAGCGCAATGATCTTGCGTTCAACGTCCGACGTTGTCTGTTCGTAGTGCGAGAAACTCTGGCTGTGTATTCCCCGCCCTCCTGTCATTGAACGAAGCGACGTTGAATATTTGTACAACTCTGCGAGCGGAACCTTAGCATTTATTATCTGGAAATGACCATCCGCTTCCATTCCCGATATCTTGCCCCGCCGTGCCGTTATGTCGCCCATAACTTCGCCCATATAGTCTTCAGGGACTTTAACCCTTACATCATAGACGGGCTCAAGAATGATTGGCTTTGCGTTTAAAAACGCCTGCTTAAACGCCATTGCGCCTGCCACCTTGAACGCAATATCAGATGAATCGACGGCGTGATACGAGCCGTCGTAGACAGTAGCCTTAACGTCCACAATTTTACTCTTGGCTTTAACTCCCTTGTTCAATGTCTCTAAAACACCCCTTTCCACCGACGGGATAAATTTAGAAGGTATCGCACCTCCTACGATTTTATTGACGAATTCGAAACCCTCTCCCCTCTTCTGGGGTTCAACTTTAATATGAGCGTCACCGTATTGTCCGCGACCGCCCGATTGCTTCTTGTATTTCGCCCTGTGATCGCCGGAGGATATTATGGTTTCACGGTACGGTATCTTAGGCGGACCGGTATCGACAACTACTCCTAACCTGTCTTTCAGCCGTGAGAGAACAACCTCCAGATGGAGTTCACCCTGAGAATGAAGAACCATTTGTGACAACTCGGCATCGATTTCGAGGTGAAAGGAAGGATCTTCGTTGTGCAAGGCGGAGAGACCGATACCGATTTTTTCATCATCTCCCTGATTCTTAGGGCTCACCGCAACACTTAACACAGGTGTTGGAAACTTTGCAGGTTCATATACTATCTGATCTTTTGAATCGCTCAAAGTATCGCCTGTATGTGTACTCTTCATTTTAACCGCTGCCGCAATATCCCCGGCGGGCACTTGATGTACCTCTTTTCTTTCGTGCCCCATAATCGCATATATTTGAGCGACTCTCTCGCTTTTGCTCTGGGAAGAATTAATCAGGTCCATTCCCGGGCTGACCGATCCGGAATAGATTCTGAAAAATGAGAGGTCTCCGACATGCTCTTCACTTACTGTTTTAAATACCAGCGCCGAAGTAGGCTCTGATATCGAATTATTTCTCTCAATAATATCTTCCGAACCCGGTTTCGTACCCGAAGCAGGCGGTAAATCAACAGGCGAAGCGCCATAGGTGGTCAATGCCATTAATAATTCGCGGACACCCATGTTCGACCCGGCGGATACACAATAGAGCGGATGGACCGCTCCGGATGCAATTCCTTTTTTGATCCCGTTCTTGATCTCATCATCGGTGAGCTCCCCGCTTTCGAGATATTTTTCAAGAAGGTCATCATCAGTTTCCGCAGCCGAGTCCATCAAAGCTTGCTTCATCGCTGATGCGCGACTCGCGTATTCGTCCGGGATTTCCTGCAGCTCCGCACTTCCTTTCCCGTCCTTTGAAAATTTAATCAACTTCCCTGCGAGTACGTCAATTATCGAATCGAAATCAGGTCCCTGATTCAGAGGAAACTGAACAGGTAATACACCGTGCCCAAACCGGTTGACAGCGGTATCAACTATCCTGTCATAATCCGAATGTTCTTTGTCGAGTGCGTTAACGACCAAAAAAGTCCCGAGATTTTGTTCTTTAGCGAATTCCCATGCCTGCTCTGTCCCGACCTCCACTCCCGATACCGCATGAATAGTTATTAGTCCCATATCGGTGACCCTCAATGCGCTTTTTACTTCACCGACAAAATCTGAATAACCGGGTGTGTCGAGAATATTGATTTTTGTCCCGTCATATTCGAATTGGACAAGAGATGTCTGAATAGATATCTGCCTCTCTTTTTCGTCGTTCCTATAATCGGATACCGTGGATCCATCTTCAACTTTCCCCTGTCTGCCGACAGCTCCGGCGGTATAGAGCATCGCTTCGGTTAACGTAGTCTTACCGGAACTCGAATGACCGATTAAAGATATATTCCTGATATCTTCAGATTTAAATTCTTTCAATCTTAATCCTCCTTCAGTTCTTGTGCAAAACCCGTAGAGATTTCTTCATCACTTTGCCGGAGGCATTCCTCGGTAATCCCGTCATATATTCAACAATATCCGGAACCTTGAAGGCTGCCAGTCTGGCGGCGCAATAATTAATTAGGTCCTCTTCGGTTACAACCTCGCCATTTTTCAATACCACGCAAGCCTTAATTTTTTCTCCGACACTTTGATCTTTAATTCCGATAACGGAACACTCTTTTACATTCGGATGAGAGCATATCTCATTCTCAATTTCCTTGGGGTACACGTTGAATCCGTGCTTTATAATCATATCCGATTTGCGGTCAATAAGGTAGTAATAGCCCTCGTCATCCATTTTAGCGAGGTCCCCCGTCCGCAACCATCCGTTGACTAACCGTTTTTCCGTGATTTTAGGTTGGTTCAGATATCCTTTCATAATACTCGGTCCTCGAATCACAATCTCTCCAACATCTCCCCGGTTGATCTCGTTGTCATCTTCATCGTAAAGCTTCATTTCGACTCCGTCAATAGGTAGTCCTATCGAGCCTTTTCTACGCATGCTGACATTCCGGTTAAATGAAACTACAGGTCCGGCTTCCGTCAATCCATATCCTTCGAGAATCACACATTCAAACTTCTTTTCAAAATCTTCCTGCAACTTCATGTCTAACTTTGCCGCTCCCGAGATGCAGTACTTGACGTTTTTAAAAGAATCGGCGGGAACCCTCTCGTCATTTAATATGGCATGGAACATCGACGGAACGCCCATGAACAGAGTTGGAGAGTACTCTTTTACCATACTGCCGACTTCTAAAGGTTCAAACCTTTGGAGGAGCACCAACTTAGCGCCCGATACCACTGCGAGATTCAGGACCGTGGTATGACCGAAAGAATGGAATAGCGGTATCACGCCGAATATCACATCAGATCTCTCGATAGGCAGCAGAACGGAGCAGGATTCAGCGTTCTTAAGTATATTGCGATGTGTTAGCTCCGCACCCATCGGCTTTCCCGTAGTCCCTGAAGTATAAAATATAACGCAGGTTTCATCATCGCTCAAAGGAGCATCGATTCCCGTATCCGCGTTTCCGTCAGCGACAGTTTCAAAATTCTTTACTCCCTGAATGGACTCTCCACCGCACATGATCAGCACATCACAGCTTCCCTCCGCCGCTGCTTTTATTATATCGTTCATAAATCCACACCAAAAAATCACCGCACGGGCGTTGCAATCATGGAGCTGATGCCTCAGCTCATTTTCCTTCAACATAATATTCAAAGGAACGACGACGGCTCCTAAGCTCACGAGAGCGCCGTAGGCAATAGGCCATTCGGCTATGTTCGGGAGCATCAAACCGACCCGGTCGCCCTTTTTTATGCCCAGTTCCCTTAGTCCTCCGGCAAACCGGTTCACTTTGATATGAAAACTCGAAAAAGTATATCTTTCTTCACCGGATATGAGAAAGATATCATCCGGATAATTTTCGGCGTTATATTGAATGTAACTGATCAGACTCATGCCATTAGACCTCTAATAAAGCCGTTTAGATTAAGTAAATTTTCCTTTTCTGTCAAGCTTCTTATCAATCTGAAATATAGTAATCACTCTCATAAAATATGAAAAATCAGCAATGTTATATCGTCAGACCTCTCCGGCACGCCTTTAGTGTACAATGCTATATCCCTCATTATTTCGTCATGCGCAGCGCTTGCGGATTCAACTTTGGATTTGACTGCCAACTCCACTAACCTGTCATCACCATAAAAATCCCCTTTCTTATTTCTCGCTTCCGTTATGCCGTCGGTATATAAAAGCAAACGGTCGCCTGAGAACAGGTTAACCTGAGACGAATGATATTCCGCATCTGTGACAAACCCTATAGCGGGACCACCTGTCTTCAGATACTCCACGTCACCTCCTTTGCGTATCAGAATCGGCGGGTTATGTCCCCCGTTGCAGTAAGCCAACCACCCCTCTTCCGGATCATAAATGGCATAGAAGAAAGTGGCGTACCTGTCCGGTTCGGTGTTGCCGTGTATTAATTTGTTTAAATTTCCAACCAGCTCTTCTGCAGGAAGGTTGGCGCGCGCAAGACCTTTATACGAGGCATACAAATTTGCCATCAGAATTGCCGCCGGTATCCCTTTTCCGGAAACATCGCCGATAGCTATGGCAATCCTGCCGCTTGCAAATTTCGATATGTCATACAAATCTCCGCCGACCATTTTGCTTGGAATGGTCGAAGCGGCGATCTCCACACCTTCGACTTCCGGCAAGATATCCGGCAGAAGAGCCCGTTGAATATCCGCCGCAATGGTCAGGTCTCTTTCGATCTCCTCTTTCTCTTTAAATAATTTGAAAAGTCTTGAGTTCTCAATAGCCACAGCCGCTATATTCGATACCCCCGTCAGCATCTCTAAGTCATCAAATCCGTATGCATAAGTTCTGTCGTTTTCCACGTTAAAAGCGCCGATTACTTCTTCACCCCGAATCAGGGGTACACAGATTTCCGATCCGGTTTCAGGCCGGACGGCTATGTATTGTGATTCGCGGGATACATCAGGTATAAGAATAGCCCTTTTTTGTTCTATGCTCATCCCTATAATCCCTTTACCGATCTTCAGATCTATCTCTTTTAACCGTGTTTTGTCATATCCTACCTGATACCTGTCCCTTATTTTGCCGCTTTTGCTCTTGACGAGAAAAATTCCTGCGGCGTTATAGTCCACAACTTCGATCAAATAATCCAATATCGATTTCAATAATTCTTCGGTATCTAAAAGTGATGAGAGTCTTTCCGCCAATCCGAGCATGGCATTTTTTCTACGTACCTCTAATTCGAGTATTGAGTTTACCTTACCCATCCTCAGCTGGGCGCTCAATTCGTTGAGCACCTTTCTCAATCTGACACCTCTCTTACCCTTGAAATGCGCAGCATCCATCGACTCGGTAAATATCATCCCCACCGGTTTTTTATCTAATTTTAAGGGAATAATAAAATTGAATCCCGCCTCAAGGCATAAGAGGCAAACTTCTCTATTTTCAGTCGTTCTGAATTTCATCTCCGATTCCAACTTCATGAAATCTTTGGTAGATGTAAGCAATTCCTCGAAATTTCCACCCCCGAGCACACTCAATTTCAATTCATCGCCCGATCCGACGCCATGCATAGCATCCAGAGTAAACGCTTTTCCACTGTCCATAAAGATCGCCGTCATCCCCGCATCAAGATTCTCCGAGATTACTTTCGCAGCACCTTCGACAAAAATTGAATAATCGGATCCATATTCATACTTCCCGCTGAACAGCTCTATCTTCCGAATTCCTCTCCCCTTTAAGTTATTTACGGCAGAGTTCAACGCTTGCCCTGGAAAACTTTCAGATTTATAAGAAGAAATAATATGGCGGGAGATTGAATCGCCTTTGATAAAAACGCTCTATAAGAAATGGGATTTAAATATGAGATAGAGAACTTATAACCGATCCTCAAGAATTATGCGCCTCTTCATCTTTTTCGCTTTCTTGTTCCTCAGCGGGTTCGAGTAATTTTCTCAACTCGGGGAGAATATACACGTTCCCTAAATCCACCCTGCTTAATCCCTTTGAAAGCACTGCGATCTTTCTGTCCACACTGATGTTCTTCTGGACGATTATAACTCCGTCCTCTTTTATGAAACATAAGTCGCCTTGAAAATCACCCTTTTCATACCTGAGTTCCAACCCGAGCTTTTCTGCAAGGTTTTCCAACTCTTCCAATAATATTTCACTCTTCATTAGAGATATTTTTTACTGCTTCCCTTTTGCAACATATCTACTATTTCTTTTATCTCCTGCGCCCGTTCTCGCGGGCAGATCAATACGACATCGTCGGTAACCACCACAACCATATCTTCGAGTCCGATGGCAGCAATGTATTTCCCGGACGATTTTATAAGAGAATTCGTTGTGTCGATGAGCACCACGCCCCTGTCAGCGACGTTACCATTTTTGTCCTTCCTGCTGATCTCGTAAAGCGCCTTCCACGAACCCAGGTCATTCCACTCAAATTCTCCTTTTACCATATAAACGTTTTGCGACGCTTCCATTACGGCGTAATCAATCGAAGTGGCTCTGATAGCGGAATACGCCCTGTTGAGTTTTGACGGAAAGGTCTTGTCTCCGAAATGTCCGGCAAGCTTTGCTAAAGGTTCATAAATCTCAGGAATGTGATCCTCCATCTCTCTGAGGATGGCTGACGCTTTCCATACGAACATGCCGCTGTTCCAAAAAAAATCGCCGCTCTTTATGAACCGCTTGGCGGTACCGATAGTCGGTTTTTCCGCAAAAGTCTTTACCTTGTAGCTTCCTTGATTTTCCGTAGAGAGATTTGCCTGTATGTAACCGTACCCGGTTTCAGGCCGTTTCGGAGATATTCCGATGGTAACCAACCCGTCTGTTCTCTCCGCGGCTTTTCTCGCTCTCCGGACAGCCTGCTGGAACTTGACCTGATTTCTTATCACATGATCCGCGGGAAATACTGCCATCACAGCGTCCGGGTCGAGTTCTAATATATACAGTGCAGCGAGTCCGATCGCCGGAGCGGTGTTCCGCCTCTTTGGCTCAATCAGTATATTTCCCGGCTCCAATTCAGGAAGCTGACTCTGTACTTTTTTGACGAAAAGCTTATTTGTCACTACGATGATGTTTTCAGCGGGCACTATCTTTGTTATCCTGTCGAAAGTCGCCCGCAGCATCGTAATCTTTCCGACCATACTTAAGAATTGTTTAGGGTTGTGAGCTCTGCTGTAAGGCCAAAACCGTTCCCCTTTGCCACCGGCGATTATTACTGCGTACATATAGCCGTGCCTCTTGTCATTTCAAGTTCTTTAAATTGATCCATAGTGTAACTTATCAAATCGTCAGGAATCCTTCAAAGACTTTCTTCGTAGGACCCTCAAGTATCAATTCACCATCCCTGTCACTTTTATCCACTGTAAGAATTCCACCGGGAAACCGGAGTTTGACAGGAAGACTTGAGTTCGATCCTTCCATTAAAGTAAGCGCAACAGCCACAGCTCCCGTTCCGCATGATCTTGTTTCCGATTCAACACCTCTCTCGTATGTGCGGACGAAAACATCCTCTCCTTTTCGTTCTATAAAATCAACGTTCACTCCGTCCTTAAAGGCGCTGCTCTGACGAATTTTTCTTCCCTCGGCGTGCAGATTTTCAGCGTCACCGTTCAAAAGATCGGTAACAAAATGTGGGGACCCTGTATCGACAAGAAAACCGTCCCGCCCATCAGCGTTGAGTTTATTGATCTTAGAGTTCGCAAATACGGTTACTCTTACTATATCCTCCGCCACCCATCCTCTGTGCTTGCCATCGGCGGCTAAAAAATTGAACTCTGATTTTCCTGTATATTGCTCGGCTCTTTTCAATGCACACATTGCGCCGTTTCCGCACATGCTCCCTTCCGATCCGTCGGAATTCAGATACCGCAGTTCAAAATCGAACCCGGGCGCATTTTTAAGGATCAGAACTCCGTCCGCGCCTATCCCCGCCTTTCTGTCACATAGTCGCTGAATAATATCTCTATTAAGCTCAGGAGGCGGGTATTCCCATTCGTCGAACAGAATAAAATCGTTTTCCGCACCGTGCATCTTAACAAATTTAATTTCAGCCCCCATTCAATCCCCTATGAGCACCACTTCATGATCCGCGGTTTCCCATCTTGACCTCACAAAAACGGTGTCCGTACCCTGAAAGAACGGTTCCGCGCGGGTATAAGGCACAGGCAAACCCGGAGTGTGCCTGCCGTTCCCGTCTTTATCACGAAAAGCGTTGAGAAAATATTTGCCCGGAAGGACGTCTTCAAGACGGAATTTTCCGTCTTCCTGCGCGCGGCTCGTTTGGCTCCTTGATTTTCCATTAACCGGCATCGCAGTCACATAAATCGGACTCCCGTTGCCGGAGTTATTCACTGCTCTCCCGCTTATAATTCCTAATGTGTCTTTGTTTACGGTATGAAACCGAATTATCCGGATGCTGTCAATCTCCGTGTTTCCATAAATATCTTCTATATTGTTCAAGCTTATCTTCAGAGTATGTTTTTCGTTTGAATCCCATCCTCCCGTACCACTCAATTCCCACCTGTTCGGGAATGAGGAACTTATGCTGAAATCCACTGCCTGGCTGTCGGAGTTTATAATACTTACGGCAGAAGCGATACTTTCAGGCGTCAACGCCTCACTAAACATCAGCCTTATCTTATCGCCGGGATAAACCAATTTAGCTCCGCTGCCCGGAACGGTCTTTATGAGAGAGGGAGGAATCGTGTCCATAACCGACGATGCGGTGAAGGTTCTGAAAACAGACGATGAATCCATTTTGTATCCGGCGCTGTCTTTTAGGGCGCCCAAATACAATTCATACTCAGCGTCTCCGGTCATAATTTCAAAGTGTAAATGTACCTTACTCCTGCTTTCGACATCCGGGTAAACAAGAAGAGCCGATTTTTTTTCTCCCCCCTCTATCGGTACTATCCATATGGAATCGTTTTTTCCGGGCAGTACGAGCGGTTCGGTTGTGCGAAATGTCAGATGTTTGTTGTCCACAGGAAATACGGCCAGCGCTTTCGGACTTAGCGTATCAATTATGCTGAATCCGAAAAACGAAACTGAGCCGGAACTGTCGGAAATGGAGATTTCAACGTCGCCTTCGACCGGCACCGAGATTCTGTCCTTACCTAAGTCATATTCCCTGTTGTTCCCATTTTCCTCGACGGCAAATAATCTATATTTGTCAAAAGCCAAATATTCTAACTCGAACTCTCCGGTTTTTCCCGCCTGCGTGATATAATCCGGTAGAAGCGTGTCGGGTTCAAAATCCATACTGTCGTTCATTTGGTAGGCATATATAAACGTTTTATCTGTTTTATATTTCCCGTACACCTTACCGGTTATCTTACCTTTGTCTATCCTGTCACCTGTCGAAAATGCGAGCGAGTAAGATTTTTCCATTTTGTTTTTATGCATATCACTGGAACTGCTGCCGATGTTGATTACATAAGTTCTTTCCGTTTCAAGCGGTTGCTGAAAAAGAATCCGTAGTTTTTTGTAACCCTTCCATTTGAATTCAGGCTCTATTTCCGGCAGAGGCGAAATGAAGATGGATTTCTCAACACTGCTTCGGTTCATCCTTTCGCTGAATTTGATTTCGACTGAGATATCCGCGCTTACGTTTAACGAAAGATGAGCGGGGATCGACTCGACCACTTCGGGTGGGGTCTTATCTTCCGGTCCTCCCGAAATAGCTCCCTTCGAAGCGCAGCCGTTTAAATACATGATCGCAAATGCTAAGGACATCAGGTTGAAGGAGCCTCGAATCAATCCTTCCCGATGACAGTTGAGCCTGCCCTTCTGTTTCTTTTCAAAGTATAGTAGTCGGAGTATAACCAAACTCTGAATTTATCTCTCGGAGACAAAATTTGAAAGCGTTATTTGCAGTCCCATACAACTGCCGGCTTAACTGTTATCGCCATGAGATTCATCTCCCCAATACTCTTCAATGTCAATACCCAGCCCGTCTGCGAGCCTGTTCACGAATGCGAAATAGCCTGTGACGAGCGCAAGGTTCAATATCGATTCGTCGTCGAGACCATTTTTTCTCAGAGTTTCCACGTCCTTTTTTTCCATTTCGGCAGGTGTTCTGGTCAGCTTCAGTGCATACCCGACAATCGATTTTTCCCTCTCACTGAGAAAATCGGGGATCTCTTTCTCCTTTAATTCAGTTACAATATCGTCCCTTCGGGACAGCCTGCGGAGAGCCTCTCCGTGATGCATCGTTCAGTAGTGACATTCGTTCGTTATCGAGACGACCGTAGCAACAAGTTCGCGCTCTTTCCGTGAGAGAGATGACCTTCCGAACATAATATCCCTGTAATATGTATGGTGTGACGCCATTGTAGATGGTAACAGGCTGTGAATCTGGAGAATGTGATCGATTTTGCCCGGTTCGTATTGTAACGGCTCGAAAAGCTCCCTCAATTCCCCCTCCGAATCATCGTATGATATCATCTTTATCCAGGACATGAAATATTAACTCCTATCTGTACCGTAAGAACGTATGGCTCTCAATCTCTTGTTAATTGCAGGATGACTGTGAAACATGAATTCTACCGCCGGATGAGGTTCGACGTCGGATAGATTTGCTCCTGCTAACCGCTTTAATGCGGACTCGAATGCCCCTGAATCACCCGACAGCTCCACCGCAAAGCGGTCCGCCTGCCGTTCATACTCCCGCGAAAGCGAATTCGATATCGGTCCGGTGATGAATGAATAGAGCATCAGCCAGAGAGAGAGCAGGGGCAGCCCTCCTATATCAGTGAGGCTTGCGAAACCAAAATAACCCAATGTAGCAGAGTATAACTCGGCAGCCAGGTACAGCCCCAAGAAAGTGGTAATCGCACTTGCTGCGATAAGTTTTGGGATATGCTTGAGACGATAATGTCCCAATTCGTGTGCCAATACCGTTAATACTTCGTTATCGGGCATCAGGTTCAGCAGTGTATCTCCGAGCAGCACCCTTTTCGATTTGCCGAACCCCGCAAAAGCCGCATTCGCCTTCTTCGTAGTCTTGCTCAAATTGAAGCTGTACACTCCCTGGAGCTTCATTCCGACTTCTTCAGCCATCTTCTTTATCTTTTCCTGCAGAGTGCCGGACGATAACGGCTCGAACTTGTAGAACAACGGGAATATTAACGTGGGCGCCAATTTACCAAGTAGCACGCTGAAAACGAACACTGTCATTCCGGTTGGAATCCACCACAGTTCTCCGTATTTCCTGAGAAAAAAGTAAAATAGTAACAGCACGGGAATTGTGATCACCAGAGAAATTAGATTGGCTTTCACTCCCTGCCAGAGCCAGCTCCGGAAACTCTGATCGGATAAATCGTACCTGCGTTCCGTTTTGAAGCCGATGGAATACTTGAGCGGAAATCCTATAAGCAGCCGGGCGAACCCGAGTGTAACAGTGAACAGCAATAGTGATACGTAGACGTTGCTCGTTATGGACGAAAAATACATCGAAAGATTGTAACTGAAACCGGTGAACAAAATACTCAGGACAAACAGTACATATAACAGTGTGTTCAGCAGCGAGGCTGTCAGTTTGATCCGCGCGTATTTTTTTGCCTTTTCGGGGTCGGGGAGTACAGGTTCTGCTGTTCGTTCCCTCATATCATTCATTGACGACTCTTCGATAATCTCTCAACCTATTTATTCCTTGCACCGCATTCTGATATCAAGTCTAACAGTTGCGCCACTCCATTCTCTTCATTTGAAAGATCGGTAACGTAATCAGCCTTCTGCTTCAGCTCATCTAATGCGTTTGCTATCGCTACGGCAACCCCTGCTTCTTCGAGTAATTCAAAATCGTTTACGTAATCTCCCACTGCGAGCGTCTCTTCTTTGGAATATCCGTAATAGTCGCGAAGAAATCTTAAACCCTCTCCTTTGGAGTCACCCGGACTTTTTATCTCTAAAAAATGCAAGGGGTAGCGCGGAGAAGGATAACTGAACGTAACTACATCACAATCGGTCTGAGCTTTTAAATCCAGAGCGATTTTTTTAAGCGTCGTCATTTCACCGATAAAGAGGACCTGATATATCTTTTTATATTTTTGTATGGAAAATTCATCGACTTCCTTAAGATTGACCGCCCACCATTCGAGATATTTGAGGATATCAGGATCTTCGACCATATGACAAATATTGTCTCCTTCGTATACAAACGGGTGGATAGGCGCTCCGTTAACTCTGTTCAATACCTGTCTTGCGCACTCTTTTGTCAAAGTCTGTTCATACAGTACATTTCCGGTATGAGCATCGGCTATGAGTGTACCGTTCATACATACTACGGGTATGTCGAGGTTTAGCGCTCGGGCAAACGGCGCTGTTGCGCCGAACATCCTTCCGGTCACGAACGTGATAACGTATCCGGCGTCTTTAGCCCGTCTGATAGCGTCACCCACCTCCGGAGTTATTCTTTTATCCCCTGTCAGAGTGGTGCCGTCCAGGTCAAGAGCTATCAACTTCACCTTGCCGAATCGTCTTTTTAATTCCTCATTCAATTCCATAAGATCAGGCTGTCTCCTCCGCCAACTGCTTTTTGTTTTTAATATTTATGCGGGATGCATAGAATTTGGAACGGAACTCTTCAAACTTATTTTCCATTATTGCTTCTCTCATGTCACGCATAAGTTTCATGTAATAGTGCAAATTATGAATTGTGGCGGCTCTGCCGGCAAGCGTCTCGCCCATCTTGAACAGATGCCTTAAATATGCCCTCGAATATTCAGTGCACGACTCGCAGGAGCATCCATCCTCAATCGGCTTCGCATCTTCTTTGTAACTTTCATTGTTCAGATTGAGCTTACCCTTGGAAGTGTAGACTGTTCCCTTGCGCGCATTTCGAGTGGGAACGACGCAATCGAACATATCGATACCCATTCCTACGCACTCCACTAAGTCTTCCGGCTTTCCAACTCCCATTAGGTAGCGCGGTTTATCGTCGGGCAGAAGCGATGCGTTAAACTCACATAGTTCATACATAGTCTCTGAGGGTTCGCCTACCGCCAATCCGCCTACTGCGTATCCGTCGAAGTCGAGTGAGACTATCTCCCCGGCGCTCTTCCGTCTCAAATCTTTATAAACGCTCCCCTGTATAATTCCAAACAGGTACTGATCGTATCCGTAAAGCGGTTCGGTCGAGTCGAACTTTTCTTTGCACTCGGCTGCCCACCTTGCCGTTCTTCTTTCGGCTGCCGATGCGTACTCCTCCGTGCTCGGATAAGGAGCGCATTCATCAAAAGTCATCACAATATCCGCACCTATCTTCCTCTCTATCTCGATGACCTTTGACGGCGTAAAGTGATGAGAACTACCATCAATATGGTCCCGAAACGTTACTCCGTTTTCGTCGATCTCCCTCATATGAGCAAGCGAAAATACCTGAAACCCGCCGCTGTCTGTCAGCATCGGTGCGTCCCAGCCGATAAAATTGTGAAGCCCTCCGAGCTTACTTACCGTCTCCACTCCCGGACGAAGATATAAGTGATAAGCGTTGCCAAGCATTATCCCCGCGCCGGTTTTTTTCAGATCCTCCGGAGAGAGCGACTTGACAGCGCCGTAAGTCCCGACAGGCATGAACGTGGGTGTATGCACCTCACCGTGTCCCGTGCTCAGTGTTCCGGCGCGTGCTCCGGTGGCATCAACGCTGTTCAGGTGAAATAATTTATCTCTCATAGCAGCAGCGCCAGCGTTTCCGTAACGGAAGATACTTCAGACAATCTCATTCCCTTCGGGGCATGAACAGCTTTTCCGTTAGCCTTGGGAATAACCGCATGCTTGAACCCGAGATCAAACGCCTCTTTTAACCGCCTGTTCAGAGACGATACGGGGCGAACCTCTCCCCCGAGCCCGATTTCTCCGACCACGACTATGTTATATTCGACCGGTTTATCCTTGAAGCTGGAAGCCATAGCGACTGCCGTACCCAAATCGATGGAAGTTTCGGAAATCTTCAGACCTCCGGCGGCATTCACGAATATGTCGTTCATGCCCATTGACAATCCGGCGCGTTTTTCCAACACTGCTATGATCATTGATAACCTGCGGCTGTCGACACCGGTGGTATTTCTTTGAGGAATCCCGTAAGACGAGCGGCTGACAAGCGCCTGAAGCTCTATGAGTATAGGCCGGGTACCTTCCATGCTGGCGACAACCACTGAACCGGGAACCAACTCCTCCCTTCCGGAGAGAAAGAATCCGGATGGATTTTCCACCTCCACCAATCCGTTCTCGCGCATTTCGAATACGCCTATTTCGTTTGTGGAACCGAACCGGTTTTTAATCGACCGCAGCACCCGGTAGGAATTGAGTTTTTCCCCTTCCATATATAAGACGGTATCGACGGTATGTTCGAGCATTTTCGGTCCCGCGATGGAACCTTCTTTTGTGATGTGCCCGACGATAAATACCGTGTTGCCGGTTTTTTTCGCCATTTTCAGCAGCATACCGGCGGTTTCTCTGACCTGTGAGACGCTGCCGGCGAAGCTTTCGAGGTTTTCGGTAAAAGCCGTTTGTATCGAATCCACTATCAGGAGGGCATTCTTTTTTGTATACATTAGCTCACTGACAACGTCTATATTATTTTCCGGGAGTAGACTGATGCCTGAGGCGTCGAGCCCAAGCCTGTCCGCCCTCATTTTCACCTGATTCCCTGATTCCTCTCCGGCACAGTAAATTACATCTCCTTTTATACCGCCCGAAACCTTCGCAGCCATTTGAAGCATCAGCGTAGATTTTCCTATCCCGGGATCGCCCGCTATCAATACAATGCTACCGGGCATCAATCCCCCTCCTAAGACTCTGTCGAGCTCTCCTAAGGTCGTACTTACCCTCGGAAAAGTCTCAGTTTCGAATTCACTGAGCGGTTTAGGTGATTCGGCACCGGAAAACGTTTTCCCCCGCTTTTTACTCGACCGGGAAACGACTTCTTCGGAGAATGTGTTCCACTCGCCGCATTCGCCGCATTTCCCGCTCCATTTCGGCGAAGTGGCGCCGCAGTTAGCGCATACGTACAGGGTTTTGGTCTTAACTGTCATATTTCCGGTTCATTTAAGGTTTGATTTACCTCCGGTTGATTATTATTTCAGCACCATAATAATCGTTAATATAAGTTAATTAGGAGTACATATGTGAGATTAAATACCCCGGATGCAGGCTACAAATTTGTTTGCGGAGCTGAAGAAGTATGATCTATGAAAAATCGTTCAGCGGCAGAGAGCTTTCGTCAGAAATCTGTTCCCAATGAGAAGTAATATCTCGGCTTGGTGGTAGAAATTAAATCGTAACTCCATGCTGTGTCTATTTTCAGCATGAAAAATCCTAATGGAATTCTGAGACCGACACCGTAACCTATAAATCCGTCATCCAACCTCCGGTTCCTGAATTCGTCATGCCTTGAAAAGTGCAGCTTACCCGGACCCCACGCTATCCCTATGTCGGTAAAAACGACTCCCATAAGCAGAGGAAATCTGAGCGGGAGAGGCCAGCCGAGATCAAGCCTGCGAATCATCGGGAACCTGAACTCATAATTGCCGAGGAAGTAACGGGTTCCGACAAGCTCATAAAAACTTGCGCCCCTCAAAGGAACCTTAAACTCGGAAAAGTACAGACTCTGAACGTCCCGTATCCGTTCGTTAAATTGTATTTCGTCTTCGTTTACACCCCAGTTGATCCATCCGGGCATTCCACCGAGGAAGAAGTTAGGGGAATCCGGGCCATAAGTCGCGCCGCCTGAAAATCGTGCCGCAAATGAATGAAGCCAGTTAACTTTCCAGTACCTCCGGTAATCAAATTCCAATTTTTGAAAATTGAAACTGTTATCGCTGTACTTCGGGCTTATCTCGACACGCAGAAACGACCGTGAACCGTCAATCGGACCCGTAAATCCATATAAAACCGTGTCGTGCACAAGCCTTAATTCGGGCAATATGGTCGAGACCGTCTGACTCTCATTCGTGGTTCCGATCTCTTGCCTGTTTACGTTGAACCATGTAGCGGTGAAATCGAGTCTTCGGAACTTGCTGAAAGGATATGAGACAGTTAATCCGGCGCCGTAAGTCCTATACCTGATCGGGAATGCTCCGAATCTGTTGCCGGTGAAGAAATCTGCGGTATGGAACGCGGTGATACCGTAATTGATTCTCCTTGGTAAATAGAAGTAGCTCAGGTAGTAATCGGAATTCTCTAAATCGATCAAAAAATCCGCTCCGAACTGTATCTGATGATTACCGAGAACGTCTGAAAAATACATCACGGTTGTACCCTGAAAACCGAAAAAAGTATTGTACCCTGCTACTCCGTCCACTAAATCGAGAGTAAATTTAGTTTTATATGGCTGAGAAATGTAACTACCGTCATCTCCGATAACTATTCCGGTATCCAATACCGCATGAGTACTCTTCAACCCACCGGTCGTTGTTGTATCATCATTAAAATCCGACGCAAACACGTATTTTTTGAAATCGGTGTGTTGAACGGATGCCGATTTTAGACTTATTTGCCTGGCTTTTGCGTGATACCTCTCAGTCACTTTCGACGGTGTAAGCCCTTCTTTCTCCATTTTTTTAACCCATTGGGTTTTTCGAAGCGTGATCTCATCTTCTTTTATCAATAGTGGATTCTTGAGTACATAAATGTCATACCCGCCTTTAGAAAGAGCGGAAAAAGCCAGCTTGGTATCGTCGCCGGACCAGGAGAGTTGAAATGCTCCCGTAAGTGTGTTGGTGATCGGATATTCATTACCGCTTTCAAGGTCATGGATGTAGATGTTCCAGATTCCTACCCTGTCCGATGTGAATGCAAGTTTATTCTGGGTATTTGCCCACGAAGCGAAATTTTCGTCGTAGGGAGTATCAGTGATCCTTTTCATCCCTGACCCATCTGAATTCATAAGGTATATGTCTGTCTGTCCGAACGAGTATTCAATCGGGTTAAAATCGTGCGGCAGGTCAGATTTTGAGAGGTAATTTCCCCGGTCAGATGAAAATGCGAGCATCTTGCCGTCAGGCGACCAGGAGGGTTCCGTATCGTCAAACGGATCGTCCGTTATCTTCTTCAGCTCTTTATTCTTAATGTTATAAATGTAAATATCACGTGAGCCGTCTTTGTTTCCCGCAAATGCTATTTCGTTCCCGAGCTGTGACCATGATGCCGTAAAGATACCGTCCAAATCAAATTTCTGTTTTTCGACTTTTTTCGTTTTAACGTTAAGGAATATCAATCCGTCCCTATCGCCGCTCTTGGCGGCAAAAACTATTTTCTTTCCATCGGGCGACCAGCTTATTCCCGGATTTAGCCATTTCAGTTCCTCCAAATCGGGTGTCTTCTGCCCGCTGACCAACTTATCTATTATTCTTCCGTCTACGGCGGACATAAGATATATATCGGCAAAACCGGACTTATCGGATAAAAATGCTATCTTCCCGCCACCGGGCGAAATTGCTGGAGAAACGTTTTGAAAATTCTGCATCTTTTGATGATCGGTCATCCTGAGGGCAAACTCATCGGGCTCTAATCTGTCCGCTATGTCAGGCCAGTATTGCTGTTTCAGATGCTTTTGCCATTTCTTGGTTAACTCCTCTAAGTCGAGTCCGATTGCAGCTTTAAATCCACCATCCACGCTGCGGGTTCCCTTCATACGTGAGAGTATCTCACCGATCTTCTCTTCGCCGTACTTGTCGCCGATGTACTTCATCACTGACTGACCGCCTTTATAGGCGTAATATCCATTCAAACGGTTAATTGGAGGAATATCTCCGTTAACAGCTAAATCCCGCATGAACATATCCGCTCGTGTATCCCACATGTCGGAAGAATATTCGGCGAACCCCTCTCCGAACCAGAGCGGGATGTTCAGGGATACTCTGCCGGATATAACGGACTGAATCGAACCACCATAAACCATGTCGTTTACCATAGCATGGACTAACTCATGATGCAGAGTACTTTTGAATTCTTTGTAGGAACCCTCCCACGGCAGCACAACTCTGTTTTTGAATAGTTCTGTAAAACCGCCTATCCCCTCGGTTAAATAGCTGAGGGAAACGTTGGTGGACTGAAAATCGTTATGCGAGTTATAAATGATGAGCGAAATCCGTTTCTGTAACTCCCATTGAAGTGTGTAACTGATGGTAACATACGCCGATTCGGCGCTTGTAGCGGCAAATTCCGCTATATCCCTGCCACCTTGCGTGAAGTATACGTCAAAATGTTTTGATTGAATAAATTCCCATTTGAATTCAGAATACTGGATTTTATTCTTGCCGAAGCCCTGACTTGACGCATTTTCAGCATTGAATGCTGTGAATATAAAAATTAACAACAAACAGAAGGGCTTGAGATTTTCAGATCGAACTTTCATTTTTCCTTAATCCCTAAAGAATTTTTAGCGTCATCATTCACTATAAATCTATACACCTGTGCGTTCAATGTCAACAGTTCACGTAAAATATGCTGTACTCCCACTTACATTTGCATTGATTTTTGCAGTCTTCTACCTTATGATACGCATGGATGAAACGTTTTGTTCTGATAATTCTATTATTTTTTAGTTATATGACAACGGGCTGTTTGAAGGAAGAGCAGACAATATCCGAGGTTTCTTCCGACGATTTGGTAGATGCTTATGTCCAAATATCGTTAATCAATGAATCAGATATGAGTGAAGTTGATAAAAAGAGAGCTGTGGACTTGTACCTTGCCGACAATTACCTTTCAGATGCAAAGATAGAAAAGTATTTTGAGAGATATAGATCCGATCCGATCGAATGGCGGGGGTTTTTCATGGAGGTACAAAAACAACTCAGGGAATTAGAAGCCGAACAAAGAGCTATCCTGATAAAAGAAGAAGAAGAAGCGATGAAGATTGACGAGGAAGAGGCAAAAATAGACACTGTCTTTCCTCTTCCATTGGATACGGTAATAATCGACAGCATTAAATTAGATTTTGCGACTGCTGAGAGCGACAGCCCGAGCAGCATTGAAGATTCCATCCCGTATGTTGACACGGAACCGCAGGAAGTTATCCCCGAAGCTGCACTGATACAAAGCGGAATCGGGGTATTTTCTTACACCGTCAAGAGCGGTGATAATCTTTCATCATTAGCATCTGACTATGATTCGGAGCTAAAGCAGTTGTTACTGATAAACGTTATCGACAATCCGAATTCCATAAGAATAGGGCAGAAACTGTTCATCCCTAACCCCGAGACGGAAATTATCCTGCATACAATTTCCCCCGGTGAAGCATTGTCAAAGATATCAACCAACTATGATTCAGACCTGGACGAGATAATCAAAATCAACAAAATAGAGAATATAAATTCGATTAACGCCGGTGACCTGCTGTACGTTCCGGTACTAAAGAAGATGCGAAAGGACGAGAATGAACGAAACACCTTCAAATAAAACCGGTACGGCGAAAAAATCAGCTAATTACGAGGGCTCGCTCTCTTCCGGGGGCAATTTTGTATCGTTGAACGGCTGGAATATACCAAATGATTACGGCTCCACATTAGACGAATACCTTTCGTTTAAAGAAAAAACGGTAATTACGGATTTCTCGGACAGCGGTGTCGTTTCCCTGCAGGGGAAAGACGCAGCGGATTTTCTTCATAAGATGACTACCAACAATATGTTGAATATAAACACAAACGAACCGATAGTCACCGTTCTCACCGATGCGGACGGGCATTTTGTTGACGTCATTACGGTGCTGTCGCGAAATGATCGGTTTTTACTTATCGGCAGTGAAGGAAACGGGCAAAACATCTTCGAATGGCTCGATAAATATCATTTTTCCGAGGAGATTACTATTGTTGATGAGTCAGGCAAATACGGGTTATTTGCTCTTTACGGGGGAAAAGTCACCGACATCCTTTCTTCTCAAGAATATCTTCTCATAGGGTCGGATGAAGAGTCGGCATTTATTTTAGTCGAGAACAACGTCCCCTCTGTCTGGGCGAAAATAGTAGAATCGGGTCTGACTCCCGCAGGTCGCGAGGCATGGAACCTAATTCGGACAGAGAGAGGTATTCCGCGGTTTGGATTCGAGATCATCGGTTCGGCAAATCCACTTGAGGCGGGGTTCACGCATGCTGTCTCCTTCACCAAAGGATGCTATATAGGACAGGAAGTTATCGCTCGAATGGACACCTATGACAAGGTTTCAAGGGAACTCAGGAGGCTTCACTTCAGCGAGAAAGTCGATAAATCGGGTCACAAGTTACTGACGAAAGACGGAAAGCCTGCCGGGGAGATAACTACCAGCGTCTATTCACCCGAGCTCGGCAAACAGATCGGTCTCGGTTACGTGAAAAAGAAATATATCGAATTGGGGGGCGAGCTTTCTGTGAGCGGGACTGACTTGACCGCTGTGATCGGAGAAGGATTTTTGGAAGAATCGAAGACCTGAATCTTAATTAAGCCGGCAAACCTTTAAATTCAATTCTACATTCGACCGCCTATTAATTTTAATTTTCGATCTCCTCTATCACATATTCAGAACTCATCTTAGCCGTATCCTTAACCATTCCTATCGCCGAACAGTATTTATCCTCCGACAGTTTGATAGCTCTGTCAACGTCCTTTGACTTGATCCCCCTGCCCGAGACGATGTATTTCAAATGAATTGCGGTGAATATCCTCGGATATTCCTCTCTTCTGTCACCATTCACTTCAATCACAAGGTCAGTGAAATTCACCCTTCGTTTTTCGAGTATCGATATAACGTCCACTGCGGAACACGCGGCTATCGACATGAGCATCAGCTCCATCGGCGAGGAAGCTGAAGGCACCCGGCCATCTACTTCGTCGTCTATAGAAACCCAGTGATTCGATTCCCCCTTGGCAACTAACGCAAACCTGTCAACCTGCTTTAGATATACTTTCATGTTTTTCCCTCTATTAATTCTAAGAGTCTGTTTCCCGAAGATTCTTGTACATTTAACGGAAGTACGGCTACGATCCCGACTCCTGTAATGAGATTCTCTTTTCTTTCCAGGCGCTTACTAAACCCCGTATGCGTGGAATCCTCAGTGTTAAAAAAAGACCGATGACGAATCCGTATGCGAGCGGTTCACGAATATCTGATTTTACGAGCCACACATAGTGGAGAACCACAAGGAATCCGGCAAGGTATACAAACCTGTGCAGGGGCTTCCACTTTTTCTTCAACCTTCTTTTCCATCCCTTAGTGGAAGTAATAGCCATGACTGAGAGTATCAGAAATGCAGAAAATCCCGCTAATACGTATGGCTTTTCGATGATCGCATCACTGATGAGCTCCCAATCGAAAAAATAATCGAGCCCGACGAATATCGAAAAATGAAGCGTCGCATACAGGGCTGAATAAAGACCGAGCAGTTTTCTCAGAGGGCTCAGGTAATTTTTCCCCGTTATAAAGATTATCGGAGAGACAGAAAGACTCATCGTTAAAAGGATCAGCGCGGTTTTCCCCGTTTCATGGGTCAGATATTGAATCGGATTTGCCGTCAGCGAATCGCTTATCCAGTCGTTTATCAGAAGCGCAAGAGGAATTAGGCATCCGAAGTGCACAACCGGTTTTAATAGGCGTTTCAATAGAACTTTTTCAGGTCCATCCCCTCGTAGAGATAGGCTACTTCATCCTCATATCCGTTGAACATAAGAGTTTTTCTGCGCCTGAATTCTCCGATGCGCCTCTCTGTTTTTTGAGACCAGCGCGGATGAGAAACGCCCGGATTAACGTTGGAATAGAACCCGTATTCATTCGGAGCAGCTTTCATCCAGAGAGAGACGGGCATCTCTTCGACTAATTCAATCTTGACGATAGACTTCACGCTCTTGAAACCGTATTTCCATGGGACAACAAGCCGAATCGGCGCCCCGTTCTGCTTCGGCAGCTCTTTTCCGTATAACCCGGTGGCGAATATCGCAAGATCGTTCATAGCTTCATCCAACCTCAATCCCTCTACGTAAGGCCATTCGTACCACCAGCTTTTTTGTCCCGGCATCTCGGACGGACGATGGAGAGTAGTCATTTTTACGAATTTAGCTTTGGAAGTCGGCTTTACGTCATTCAACAACGAGGCTACCGGAAAACCTGTCCAGGGGATGACCATTGACCAGCCCTCGACGCAGCGCAGTCTGTAGATACGCTCCTCCTGGGCGTATCGGTTTTTCAGGTCTTCTATGTTGAAAACTCCCGGATTTTCTACGTGTCCCCCTACTTCAAGCTCCCACGGAGAAATTGTGAGTCTCCGCGAAAGCTTTGCCACTTCTTCCTTATCTGTGGAGAATTCATAAAAATTGTTGTAATTGGTAATTGATTTAAATGAGGTAAGGTCATCCTCCCCTCGATTCATATGATTTATGCTCTCGGGGAAAATTGAACCCGGGTTGAGAATCCCCACAACCGCTGCCGCGCCGGCTCCTTTCATAAACATCCGGCGGTTTAAATAATCCGCTTCCCGGGTTATCTCGGATGATTTTATCTTGACCAATCTGACGTTCCTTTCTTCGTTCAGGTATCTCCTTT
>JADFGO010000017.1 GCA_022567655.1 Candidatus Neomarinimicrobiota bacterium | reverse complement strand
ATTTCAAAAGAGATACGTGAATGGGACACGGCATAGGAGAAGATCGAGAATTTGAACTTATTATCCGATAAATTCGAGCAGCCGAAAGCTGAAATCCCCGAGAGAGTATTAGATGAAAATGACCCTCGGGCGCTCGACCTTTTTAAGCCGTATCAAGGAGAAAAGGTGGAATTCGGACTTGTCGGTGTTCCGTATGACGGCGCCGTCAAGGGCAGGAAGGGAGCGAGAGAGGGACCCGATGCCGTGCGTGAGTCATTACGATTTAATTCGACTTACGATTACGACCACGATGTGGACGTAAGGGAGGTAAGCGTGGCTGACTTCGGTAACGTCGTTATTCCGGAGGGAAACGTAAAAGAAGTTCATCGGGCGGTCGGGGAAGCGATGAAGGAAATTATGGGCAATTGCCGGGTCCCGATGATACTCGGCGGAGATCACTCCCTCACCTACGCCCATGTTAAAGCATTTTGTGAGGTGAATACCGGAAGTGTCGGTATAATAACGCTTGACTCGCATCATGACGTGAGAGAATATGAAGGAGACGACGTTTCGAGCGGTACTCCCTTCAGGCGGATTCTCGAGGAGATCGAGGGGAGTCCTGTTAGCGGGAAAAACGTGGTACAAATCGGGCTGCACGGATTTTTGAACTCCTCGAATCAGAGAGAGTACGTCATGTCGAAGGAGATGATGATAATAACTGCGGAAATCGTACGGGATATGGGTATGGAAAGCGTTATGAGGGGCGCACTGATGCAGGCGGGAGAAGGTACCGACGCTATATTCTTGAGCGTGGATATGGATTCGGTCGACCAGTCCGCGGCGCCCGGAGTTAGCGCTCCCAGTCCGGGCGGGTTAAGCGCCAACGAATTTTTGGAAGGGTTATATTACGCCGGCAATGATGTAAAGGTAAAGGGGATGGACTTGGTTGAAGTAGCGCCGAATCTCGATCCAAGCGGAAACACGGCACGACTCGCCGCAACCGGATTGATCTCCTTCCTCGGGGGGAAGGTGAAAAGTGGCGGGTAGAATTCAAGTCCTCCCGGATGATCTCATCAGCAAGATCGCAGCGGGCGAGGTTGTGGAGCGACCCGCCTCGGTCGTCAAGGAACTTATCGAGAACAGCATTGATGCGGGGGCATCGCGGATTAAGGTCATCGCTGTGAACGGCGGGAAGTCGATGATGCAGGTTGTGGACAACGGCAGCGGAATGACCGAAGATGAATCGCTTTTAGCGCTTGAGAGGCACGCAACGAGTAAAATAAGTTCTTATGAGGACCTTATCGGGGTTGAGTCGCTGGGATTCCGCGGGGAAGCGCTGCCGAGCATCGCCTCCGTATCGCGATTCGAGATTACGACGATGCCCGAGGGTGCGAAAAACGGAACAAAAATCAGCGTAGCCGGTGGTGTTATCCGGTCTGTAAGCCCCTCTGAAACTGTCGCAGGAACCTCTATAACCGTGAAGAATCTATTCTATTCGACTCCGGCGCGAAGAAAATTCCTGAAGTCGCCCCCTGTTGAATACAGGCACATTCTTGAAGCCGTCAAACGGTTTGCGTTGGGATACCCCGAGCTGGAGTTTGAATTTTATAACGGGGATAAGAAAGTATTCCAGACCAAAAAGGGTGGTCTGTCGGACAGAATAGCCGAGACGTTCAATCGCGGGTATATCCCGAATTTGATAGAAATATCCGGAAGCGGGAGGAGCGTCAAGGTAGAAGGGTATGTGGGAGATCTGAAACTAATCCGCAGAAGCAGGGGGGAGCAATACCTTTTCCTCAACAGGAGGTATATTTCCGACAGGAAGATGAGCTCGGCAGTGTACAAGGGTTACGGTGATCTGATCGGAAGGGGGGAGTTCCCGTTTTTCGTACTGAATATCACGACAGACCCGAGGAGTGTTGACGTCAACGTTCATCCTTCGAAGATGGAGGCGAAGTTCAAGAACGAGTGGGACGTTTACGAAACGCTCAAATCAACAGTACACGACGCGGTTCATATAGGCTCGAAAGAGATGATAGATTCTTTCAAGCCGGCATTTGAGGGGCAGTTGACCGAAGCTGAAGAGGTAAGCTCTCATCACAACAGAAAAATAATTCAGTTCATGCCCTCCCGTCCTGAGAGTCGACCTACTGACTTGAGATTAAGGACTGAAGTGAGCAATGAGACGGTCCTCGAAAAGAAAAAGGGATTCTCACCGGCGGTCGAGACCTACATGGAGTCGTTTCCGGAAATGAAAAAGGAGCCGGGACAGCCGGAAGGACTCGTCTGGCAAGTGCATAATAAGTACATAATCTCACAGGTTAAGAGCGGCTTGACGATAATCGACCAGCATGTTGCGCACGAACGTATCCTGTACGAAAAGGCGCTCGCTTCGATCGAAAAGGGCGTCGGAGTGAGCCAGCAGCTGCTCTTTCCCCAAAAGGTCGAGCTTTCGCCTGAAGATTATTCCGTACTGCTCGAAATTCTCGTCTTTCTGAATCAAATCGGATTTGAAATAGTAGAGTTCGGCGAACGGACTCTGTTGATTCATGCAGTTCCGGCTGATATCAAGGCTGGATCGGAAGGCAGGGTATTGAGCGAGATAATCGATAATTTTCGTGAGACAAGCGGCAAGGAAGTTCCCGCTCACAAGGCATTAGCGGCAAGTTTCAGTTGTAAGGCGGCAATAAAAGCGGGTGAAAAACTCACGCAGGAGGAGATGATTTCCCTCGTGGAACGGCTTTTTACGACAGAGTACCCTTACTTCTGCCCGCATGGACGACCTATCATAATAAACCTGACGCTGGATGAGCTGGATAAGCGTTTTGAAAGAAAATGAAAACTGTTCGACAGTTCCGTTTTTAACCGAGCAATCTCATGGATGACCGCCCTGAAGTTCTGACAATCGTCGGACCAACTGCCGTTGGAAAGACGGGTGTGGCAATCCGGGTGGCGAAGGAGATCGGCGGAGAGATACTGTCCGCAGACGCCCGCCAGGTTTACCGCGGTATGGATATAGGCACCGCAAAACCCTCCCGGGAAGATAAAGATTCGGTTCCTCATCATCTCATAGATATCATCGATCCCGGTGATGATTTCAGCGCAGGCAGTTTCGGGATATTGGGGAGAAAAGTGATAGCCGAAATTTCTTCAAATGGAAGAGTGCCGATAGTTGTTGGCGGTTCGGGGCTGTACCTCCGGGCGCTGTTGGACGGTCTATTCGAGGGAGACACAAAAAGCGAAGCGGTAAGGGAAAAGATATCAGCGGAGATAGAAAAGAGCGGGATAGAGCATGTATACCGGAAGCTGGAAACGATCGATAAAGATTATGCAGCGTCAATATCTCCAAACGACAGCGTGCGCATCAGCCGTGCGCTTGAAGTATATGAAATTACCGGAAAGACTCTCACGGAAGCGTTCACCCAACAGGCTAAAACGCCGCTGTTGAAATCACTCATTTTCGGATTGAAACTGAGACGCGAACTGCTCGTCGAGAGGGTCGAAGAACGGGTCGATCAGATGCTTTCCAACGGTTTAGTAGATGAAGTAAGAGGCTTGATGGAGTCGGGGTTCAGCGAACCGCTAAAGCAGCTTCCTACTATCGGATACAGCGAGGTGATAGAATATCTCGATGGTTTGATATCAAAGGACGAAATGACAGCTGAAATTAAAAAGAACAGCAGGAGGTACGCAAAGCGGCAGATGACCTGGTTCCGGGCAGATAAACGGATAATCTGGATCGATATTGAATCGGTGCGGGATCCCGCTGAAGAGATTATCGAGCGTTGGCGAGTCGAAAGGGCGTAAACGCCCTTTTTCTTTATAGAAAACATCACCTAACCCAGCCTTGAACGGCTGGGTTAGGCGGAGAACCACCCCTAAGTCCCCTCCTTGCCTGCCTGGCATCCCCGCCAGACCAATGTCCTGCCCGGCAAGCGGTCAGACGGGCGGGCTGGTTATTAGAGGGGAATAAGAGGAATGATTTTATTAATAAACCACCCCTATATCCCCTCCTTGAAAAGGAGGGGAGGAGCAGGCTCTCCCCTTGAGGGGAGTGTCCGTCCCGAAGCTTCGGGACGGACGAGGGGTGTTACCGTCCGTGAGCGTTAGAAATTGGGATGATCGTAAAATCACACCCCCCGTCTTCGCCCCGATGAATCGGGACTCAGCCACCCCCCCTCGAGGGGGGAGTAAACGATTCCGCCACAGGCGGTGCCTGCGTAATTCGGTGAATGTGAACGCAGACATATAGCATCCGTCCGATAGCTGTGCCAAGTCAGAAAACGATTGACTTTAGAGGTAATTTATCGCAAAACAGCGTTTTTCACTCTACACTTGACATTAAAGTGTATAAAATTTATACTATTTCCGACTAATAGTGTATAAAATTTAAGCTGTATCACATTAGTGCTTGAATCGGAGTCGTAAATTGGCAGCTATTGAGATAGTGAATCTCAAAAAAAGATATGCTACAGGCAGAAAGAGTTATGTCGACGCCCTGAAAGGGATATCTCTTGAAATCGGAGAGGGAGAGATATTCGGGTACATAGGTCCCAACGGTTCGGGAAAAACGACAACGATTAAAATACTGCTTGATTTCATCCCTCTTACAGAAGGCAACATAAAGATAATGGGACACAACTATCAAAACGCCCGATTTCAGGTGCGGATCGGTTATATGCCGGAAGATCATTCGTACTATCCGCATCTCAGGGTCAAGGACTTTTTGGGATTTCTATCGGGACTGACACCGGGAGTTAACGGTAAGACCGATAGAACCGACAAAATAATCGAGGAGTTTAAGCTTGAGAAGGTATATAACAGAAGAATGGGCGACATTTCGCTCGGCTGGAGGCAAAAGGTTGCCCTGTCAGCCGCATTTATCGATGATCCCCAGATTATAATTCTCGATGAGCCGACTTCCGGTCTGGATCCGGTTGCGGTGGAGGAGTTCAGCGAAAGGTTGGAGGAAGGAAGAAAAAGAGGTAAAACCATCTTATTCTCTTCGCATCAGCTCTCGGAAGTAGAACGGATAGCGGACAGGATAGGGATTCTATCGGAGGGAAAAATGTTGATGACCGGCACTCTTGACGAACTGCTCTCTGAATCCGGGGCGGATTCACTGAACGAGCTCTTTCTCGGGAGTTTGGAGAAAAAATGAGAGTCAGCCTTTATCTGGCAAAGATAACTTTCGGGGATTTCATCAGACGACCCGAAGTATTGATAGTAAGCGCGCTCGGTGTGATATTCATCGCCAGCCTGAGCATGGTGCTGCTCGACGACGAGTTAGCAATGCAGGTGTTGAAGGGAGTGGAAAAATCGCAGGGAATCAGCGCCCAGAAAAGCACTCTTATCGACGGAGGTCTTGTCTACGCTGAAATATTCACCATCATAGTATCATATCTAATAGGGATGAACCTGATCGGAAAAGACATTAAATCGAACACGATCGGGTTATTCCTCGTAAAGCCGATCACACGCACGCAGTATCTGCTCGGGAAATATATCGGGGCTGTGTCTCTCTCGCTCTCTTTGTACACAGCTTATGTCGTGCTTCTTATGATTGTGCTCTTTATCGACGGTTCAGGAATGAGTTTTCCAATTCATAAAATTCTTATGCTTGCCCTGTTCAAGATTGCATTGCTGTATTCGATCATATTGCTGTTCGCTCAAAAACTGCCGGGATTCGTTGCGTCACTATTCGGCACTATGATCTATGTCGGAGGATATTTTTCAGGCGATTTTTACCTCTTTTCGATTAACGCCGAGGGGATATATAAATTCGGAGCCAAAGCCGTATATTATATGCTTCCCCATATGGTCGAGGTGAGCCCGGGTTCGGTATTGGAATCCTCCGGGGGTATTATGATTTTTTTCAAGTGGGCTTTGGTGTACGGGGTGTTATATTCTGGATTGTGGTTGTCAGGAGCGGCGGCTCTTTTCAAAAAGAGAGCAATATGACTAAAATAAGAAACAGATGGAGAACCAATGGCTGAAAATCCCGATAAAAGACCGGTGGTTCTGGTCGTCAGCGACAAAGTTGACGAAACAGAAGAGATGGAAAGCCGCCTGCCGGAAAACGGCTTTGACGTGTTGAGCGCCCCCGACGGCTACGAAGCGCTGCTTCTTGCACAGGAGAAAAAACCGAACCTCATTATTACGAGTTTAAACGCCAAGAGAATAAGCGGAGCAAAGCTCGCAAGGCTTTTGAAGTTCGATAAGAAGTACCGGGATATACCTATTATAGCTATCCTTGATAACGATACGCAGGAAAATCTCGATTTGATCCATAGTCTTCGGATAGAGAGGTTTGTTAAAAGACCGCTTGATTACGACCAGCTGGTGATGAACATACGAAACCTCTTTTCCGAAAGTGAAATCGGCGGCTTCATCGAGGAGGCGCTGCTCTAAATGTCTGTAGAACCGGAATATCTGCTGACTATCTATCTATTTCTAATCGGCTCCGCTGTCGGCAGCTTTCTGAACGTTGTCATATACAGGTTGCCGAGGGGCGAGTCGATAGTGAAACCGCGCTCTCATTGTCCTCATTGTGATACACCGATAAAGCCGTACGACAATATTCCGATTGTGAGCTGGCTGCTGTTGAGAGGAAAGTGCAGGAAATGCAAAGAGCAGATATCGATCCGTTATCCGGTAGTAGAGCTCGGTTCGGCGCTCTGGTTCGTCTGGATGTACTTGCAGTTCGGGTTATCATGGGAATTCGCGCAGTATCTGACGCTCGGTATCATTCTGTTGGCAATAAGCATGGTCGATCTCGATACGAAGCTAATACCCGATTCAGTTTTGCTTGTCGGCGGAGTTTCAGCTTTGATATTCGCGATCATGGGGAACGTGATCAGCCTGAAGGGATCTCTTGCGGGCGGTACGGTAATGGGTGGCGTACTGCTGGCAATTGCGCTGATCGGCGGATTCGTGCTTAAAAAAGAATCAATGGGTTTCGGAGACGTAAAATTAGCGGTAATGATAGGTCTTTTCATCGGATGGCAGATGGCGTTATTGGCGATCTTTCTGTCCGCATTGTTCGCCTCCGTGATAAGCATCGGCGGCTTGCTGATGGGACGGATGAAATTCGGCAAACCGTTCGCGTTCGGACCGTTTCTGGCTTTGGGGGCGATAGTAAGCGGTATCTGGGGTGAGGGGATAATGCTCGCTTACCTTAAATGGGCGTTGGGATAAGAATTTTGAACCGGCATATGACGAAGGAACTGATATGACTGCAAGAGGAATGAATCTGATCGGCGATATACTCGTCAAAGAAAACAAGATTTCCAAGGAAGACCTCGAAAGAGGCTTGGAAATCCAGGCGGAGACAAATAAACCGTTAGGCAGCGTTCTGTTGGATGAGAATTTAGTAGGAGAAGAAACGCTCATGGAAGCGCTTGGCAAACAAACGAAGATGCCGTATATCGATCTTGAGGATTATACGATAGACATCGATTCTCTGAAGCTGCTGAAAGCCGATCAGGCGCGGAAGCTGAACGTTATGCCTCTATTCGTATTGGATGAAACACTCACGGTGGCATTGAGCGATCCCTCGGACGTGCTTGCCGTAGATGAAATAACCAGAACGACGCTTCTTGACGTGGAACCCGTCCTGGCTACTTCGACGGCAATCGAAAAGGCGCTCGATAGCTATTACGGCACCGGAGAACTGCTCAAATCCAAGTCGAGCACCGCGGAAGCGACAGCCGAGATGCAGGAGTTCGGCGCGGAAGCCGCAGCCGAGGATATTTCCGTAGTGCAGATGATAGATATGATCATAAACCAGGCGGTAAAGACTTCCGCCTCCGATATTCATATCGAGCCGAGAGAACATGAGGTGCGAATACGGTACAGGATAGACGGCTCGCTGCAGGAGGTGTTCACACCGCCGAAGAAACTTCAGTCAGCCCTGATATCCCGTGTAAAGATTTTAGCGTCGCTCGATATCGCAGAGACGAGACTGCCGCAGGACGGCAGGATACAGCATCTCATAGGCGACAGGAAGATAGATATGCGTATTTCTACCTATCCTACTTTTTTCGGGGAGAAGATAGTTATTCGTGTGCTTGACGTGGAGAGCGCCAAGATATCCCTCCCCGCACTTGGCATAGAAGGCGAAACGCTTGACAAATACCGTAAGCTAATTACCAGTCCTAACGGGATCATACTCGTTACGGGACCTACGGGTTCGGGTAAAACCACCACGCTGTACGCAAGCATCAATGAAATCAACAAAGAAGAGCTGAATATAATCACTATTGAAGACCCGATCGAGTATCAACTGCCGAATATAAATCAGGGTCAGGTGAACCCGAAAGCGGGTGTAAGTTTCAGTACGGCGCTCCGAAGTATCCTGAGGCAGGACCCGGATATTATAATGGTCGGGGAGATCAGGGACGTAGATACGGCAGCGCTGGCGATACAAGCCGCTCTCACCGGTCATCTGGTCTTCAGCACGGTTCATACGAACGATGCAGCCGGAGCGATAGCAAGGCTGCTTAACATGGGAATAGAGAAGTTTCTTGTGGCTTCCACCTTAAGAGGTGTGGTAGCGCAGCGGTTAGTCAGAAAACTATGTAACGAATGCGCGAAGCGGTACCGTCCCTCCGACAGCGAATTGGCTGCGCTCGGACTCAAACCTTCCGACGATATAATTTTCAGAAAAGCTGTAGGATGCATGGCATGTCGAAAAACCGGTTATCAGGGAAGGACAGGGCTTTATGAAATTCTTCTGCCTAATCAGGAGATTGTGAACCTGATATTAAGCGGGGCATCGGCGGTCGATATAAAAAAGGCGGCTGTACAGTCAGGAATGAAAACCCTCAGGAGCCAGGGGTTGGAAAAAGTTATAAAGGGGCTGACTTCTCTCGAAGAGATAATGGTCATCACCGCGTCGGAATTAGAAGAAGAAGAGAGCCGGACAGAACCCGAATTAGAGCCTGCCCCAACAAGTGATTCAGAATAATGGGCTTAACTCAGGTAAGAATACGAGGGCGGATATGCATCAAGTTTTAATCGTTGATCCTGACAGCACAAGCAGGAGAGCATTCTGCGATTTAGGTGCGTTGGAAGGATGGGATATACACTCTCTCAGCAGCGGATTCGATACTCTCGATTGGCTCGCAATTAACAAGGCAGATATTGTTGTCATGAGCATGGCTCTTCCATTGATCAGCTCGCTCAAGGTCCTCGAGAAGATGAAAAAACTGATCAGCCATATGCCTGTTATTATGTTAGCCGAACCGGAAAATGCCGATAAGATTACAGACGCCTATCAGAAGGGCGCTTTCGACGTTCTCTTTAAACCTATAACTCAAGCCGTTTTGATTAGCCGTGTAAAGGAAGCGTTGATTTTTGTGGACGTAGCAGCATCGCTGCGCAGACCTGATCTCCTGCACCCGTATCTACAGGGATATGGTGAACTCGACGGTAAAAGCAGAATTTCACAGGAGCTATATACCAAGATCGACAGCGTGCTGGATTCAGATATCACGGTAATGATCACGGGCGAAAGCGGGACGGGTAAGGAGATAACCGCAAGAACAATTCACCGTTACGGGAATCTCAAAGATCAGCCTTTCGTTTCGGTCAACTGCGCCGCAATACCGGAAAGCTTGCAGGAGAGCGAGTTGTTCGGATACGATAAGGGCGCGTTCACCGGCGCTTATAGTGATAAGATTGGAAAATTCGAGGCGGCGAACCACGGAACCTTATTTCTCGACGAAGTGGGAGACATGAGCATGCCGCTCCAATCGAAAATATTAAGGTTTATAGAAACGGGCGAATTGGAAAGGGTCGGCGGCGTAATGCGGAAAGGTGTGGAGGTGCGGCTGATAGTCGCCACCAACAAAGACCTTGAAAAAGAGGTAGAAGAAAAGAGATTCAGGGAAGATCTATACCACCGGATCAATGTTTATCCGATCACGATGCCTTCACTCAGGGAGAGGAAAGATGACATCCCGCTGCTCAGTTCACTGATACTCGGCACTATGATCGGCGCCGGGAAAAAACAGATAATCATTCCGCCCGAAACGTATGAAATGCTGCAGGAAATGCCCTGGAGAGGTAATATCAGGGAGTTGATCAATGCACTTAACAGAGCTGTAGTAAGCTCAAAAGACGGCGTGCTGAGCCCGGATGCTTTTGCTTTAAGCTCCGAGGCTGTTCACATGAAAGAACTGACCGAGGAGCTCGTTCCGGAACCCGTTCCCATAGCCCCCCTTAGAAAAGTGGAGATGGAAGCGATCCTCAACGCTCTCAGAATAACCGACGGCAACATCATGCAGGCTTCACTGGCGCTGGGAATCACAAGAGCGACATTGTATAATAAACTCAAGCGTTATAAAATAAAGATAAAAAGAGAGATTAAAGAACCCAACTCGCAGGAAGTCTGATGCCGGAGTATAAATACAAAGCGAAAAACTTGACCGGTGAGATTTTTACAGGCGTTCTTAACGTCGCAAGCAAACAGGAGGTCAACGAATTCCTCGACAGGCAGGAGTATTTCCCAATAGAGATCAAGGAAGAAAAATCTAAAGGCGATGGCATGTCGTTTTTCGACAAATTTCAAAAAGTCAAAACCGATGAGATCGCCAACTTTACCCGTCAGCTTGCCACACTGATAGCAGCGGGGGTTCCTATAGTCGCAGCGCTTGAGGCATTGTCCGATCAGACTGACAACGAAAAATTCGAGGGTATAGTCAAAACTTTAATAACGGATGTAAGCGGGGGAGTAAGCTTTTCCGATTCACTTATAAAGCATAAAGGCACATTCTCAAATCTATATGTAAATATGGTCAGGGCAGGCGAAAGCGCCGGGGTATTAGAAGATGTGTTAAGAAGACTCAGCGATTTCATGGAACACGATGATTCCGTTAAAAAGAGCATAAAAAGCGCAATGCGTTATCCGATTATAGTTATGATCGCACTGACATTAGCCTTCTTTTTCGCTGTAACGTTCATCATACCGAAATTTACAGTGATGTTTGAACGTTCGGGCGTTGAACTGCCGATAATTACCCAGATGCTGCTGGCATTGAACACAATTATAACCGATTACTGGTACCTTGCATTCGGTGGTCTGATCCTCGTGATCTACACTGTCAAGCGGATACTCGACACCCGTAAGGGAAGACTTATGTGGGACGGTTTTAAACTCAAGCTGCCTGTGTTCGGGCCTCTCTTTTTGAAGAATGCCATCTCGAGATTCACTCACATGCTCGAGACGCTCAACTCAAGCGGGATACATATCATAGAAGCGCTCGGTATTTGTTCCGAGACAGCCGGTAATGCAGCTATCAGCCAGGAAATAGATAATACGAGGTCGGACGTTGAAATAGGCATGAGTCTCGCGGATTCTCTTGAAAAGGGCAAAATCTTTCCGCCTATGACGATTCGGATGATCAGAACGGGACAGAACGCCGGTTCCCTTGATGAGATGCTGATCAGTATCTACAATCAATATGATGAAGAGGTGGATTATTTGACGAAGAGACTTTCGTCGCTCGTAGAGCCGATGATGACGGTGATCATCGGAGTTTTTATTCTGATAATTGCTCTCGGGATCTTCCTGCCGATGTGGGGAATGTATGAAGCGGTCAAATAGAGCAATATTATCCTGTCTGCGAAGCCCCAACGCTGTCGGCAATCTCGTCTGCTGATAGAGGTTTACGGGATGTTTATCAGAGGTTTGATTCGAATTTGCGGACACTGAGCACTCCCGGTATGAAGAAGTTTGTTATATTCCACGCATTCGTCTTAGCTGTAATTGCAATTACGCTGTCGTGCGGTGACAGGGATCCTATTGAAATATTCAGAGAATTTAATCTCAGGGCAACTTCTGAAAAATTGATGATAACTCTTAGCTGGGATAGAGTTGCAGATGATGATCTTACCGGATATAACCTGTACCGTTCTGCCGGCGGCGGTGAATTGGAATTATACAAAGTGTTGGAGACTGAAGATTCGTCTTACGTCGATTCGACCGTATCAGCCGACGTCGTGTACGGTTATCAGGTCACGGCAGCATTTGTCGGCGGAAGGGAATCCGATCCTTCGGAAGAAGAACAGATAATACCGGGACCTACGATCACATGGGTGTTTGATTGGTCCTCGGCACGATTAGTGAAAATGACTCATGATGTCGCACACACGACAAGCGACGTATTCAATGATCTGATTTCTGTAGAGGCTTTTGACGTCAATGAGAACACAGGAGATATTTACCTGTTGGACAGTTTTGAAAGGTCCTTAATTCTGTTGCAAAAGGGTAAGAATCCGCTCGTATTAACGAATGAAGCCGGTAATGTACGGAGATTTGAGGACCCAACCGACGTTAAATACGACCCTATTAGAGATGATTTTTGGATTACTGACGGTTCAGCGGGAAGTATCTTTCATTTTGAGAATATTGATTCAACTACGTTCGTTCTCGCCGATTCGTTCAGCACCGGCGGGGATGCCGTGGAAGGACAACTTGACGCCGTGCGGGGCAATTTCTGGGTTGTGAACAACAAACAAAACAGCATTGTGATCTATTCAAGAGAAATCGGAGGATTCCAGCAGAGAACAGTAAGCGGATTTTCGGGCAACAGCATTATGCTTGCATTAGATGAAATTAGAGGTTCGGCGTATGCGGCAAACAGGTCAAACGGTGATTTTTTCCGGATCAGCGCTGCCGGTGTGAAAACAGAGCTGCCCTCTCTAAACGGTGTGGTACTGGGAGCTGTCGAACCCTCGGTCGGTGACCTGTGGCTTATTTTAGACGACAACGGTAACGGATTGTATGATTTGGCAAAACTATCCGAGGATGGGAGCCGTATAATCACGTTAGCGGACAGATATTCGGACCCAAGATGGATCGGGGTTAATCCATTCAACTCTAACGTAGTCGTGATGGATGCGGCATCTTCCGGGGCGAGTATTGAAGTATTTACAAATACGGGGGAGATATTAAGCAGATTCGGATCGTTCATCAAACCGCTAAGAGGGAGGATTTTATTAGAGAGATAAATGAGATATCGGTAAGAAAAATTTGAAAGCTTTCAGTAAAAATATTTTCTTAGCCCTGCTTCCTGTTGCTGTTATATTCGTCGTCTACATCGGTGATACAATTTTTTTCATAAGCGCCGGAGTGGTCGAGGAGCTGGTATGGTTAAGAGAGTTTTTGTTGTTCGGCGCAATTGTCGGGTTCGTTCCGTTACTTGCGTCCATAAAAGTTTTCAGACCTACGGAAACGACCAAAAAATTCAGAGTTCTGCTGCTTGCCGTGCTTACTTTCTTTGCGGTTTCTTATTTAAGCCCGCTAATTATTTCTCCGGTTTTCGGAGTGATTACCAGCTATGCCCTGATGTCGATACTATTCTCGGTGATAAGTATTATCGGGTTGATACAGCTGCGTGATCTTATCTTCTTCAAACAGCGAAAGAACACGGCACGGACGTTCGCAATCCTTATGATCTCTATAGCGCTCGTATCCATATACGGGGGTTTGAGCGCACAGGATTTTCAACAGATCTTTCGGCCGACGTTGAACGTCGCTATGGTACCGATATTGTTTGCCGTGTTCAACTCGTTCCGTGTATCCTGGATCGCTTACCTGTCAAAAAAACAAAAATATCTTGTACTTCTTGCCTGCATGATTGTAGTCGGTGGTTCGGTGATGCTTCAGAAGGTAGTGATTGACAGCAACTTGAACGAATACAGCTACACGGTTGATATATTCGTAAGGCTTGCGACGGGAACTATCTCGATATATTCGTTTTTCGGAATGATCGGACTGCTGCTTTACCTGCCGACGGCGACGCTGTTCGACAGAAAAATACGGGACATAGAATCACTTCAAAGTCTCAGCAGGGCAGTCAGCTCCGTTCTGGACGTGGATAAGCTCACCGAGATGATATCGGAGTTTACGGCTGAATACTCAAATTCCCAATATTCATGGCTTGTTCTAAAAGAAAAAGGTGAAGAACAATTTTATCTCTCATCGAGTTACGGGTTGACTCAAAAACAAAGGGACAACATGAATTTCAGCATTAACGCCGGAACGAGCGGGTTGATTTACAAAAGCGGAGAACCTTTGATTTCACAGGATGTCGGCAGGGAAGAGAGCACCAAGCATCTGAGGGCATGGAACAGCAGCGTGAAGTCGCTGATAGGATACCCCCTAATTTCAGAATCGGGCGTCATGGGAATCCTGTATGCCGCGAAAAACGAAGAGTACGGTTTCGACAATGATGATATAGACCTCTTGGGGGCGTTTACCAACCATATCGTCATTGCGCTTGAAAACGCCAGGTTGGTCGAGAGTTCGCTCGAAAAGGAAAGGCTCGAGCACGAGCTGCGATTAGCCCACGAGGTTCAGTTGAATCTTCTTCCGAAAGAGGTTCCCTCGCTGCCTGAAGGCTTTGATCTGGCTGCCGCAAGCATGCCGGCAAATGAGGTGGGCGGGGATTATTTCGATTTTATCGAGATAGACGATGACCGGATAGGTATTGTTATCGGAGACGTATCCGGAAAAGGCACATCTGCGGCATTCTACATGGCGGAGATAAAAGGGATGATTCAGGCTTACAGCAGGATATACGATTCGCCCTGTAAGATCCTATGCGATGTGAACAGAGCCCTGTACGGAAACATGGACAGCAGGTCGTTCATTTCTCTGACTTACGCTATACTCGACACAAAGAAACGCAGCATGAAATATGCGAGAGCGGGGCATATGCCGGTGCTTTATTACAGCAGGGAAAATGACAGGTGGACAGACCTGAAACCGAAGGGCATCGGATTGGGAATGGACAGGGGAAAGATATTTGACGAGGTGATAGAAGAAAAGGAGCAAAAGCTCAAAAGCGGGGAGCTGTATTATTTTTATACCGACGGAGTCTCAGACGCCATGAATGAGGATCAGGAAGAATTTGGCGAGGAGAACATCAAGAAGTCATTGATAAATAGCTATGAATTAAGTTCTGAAGAAACGAAAGCCAACTTGATAACCGATATTTGGACACACATAGGCAATCAGAGCGTCCATGATGACGTGACTATGATCATAATGAAAATCAAGTAACAATAACGTGTTCAGGACGTAAATAACATGGAGAGATGAATGCAGACAGACATAAGTTTGAACAAAGAAGATAAAAATAATATCACCATAATTCACATCGGGGGATATTTAGACGCGCATACTGCCTCAAAATTCGAGGCAACGTTTCAGGAATTGTCAAAGTCGGGAAGATACAAGCTCGTTCTGAACTTTAAGGAGCTTGAGTATATTTCGAGCGCGGGGCTGGGAGTCATAATGGGAAACATCGAGGAAATACGGAGTCACGACGGTGACATCAAGTTGAGTGATATGAGTGAAAAAATATTCAGAGTATTCGATCTTGTCGGATTTCCAAGCCTGTACGATATCTTCGACTCTCAGGAAGAAGCCGAGTCCGCTTTCGAGAAGGGAGAGTAAGAATATTGTCCGATAAAGGCTTCATATTGAAGATTCCGACTCAGAGCACGAATCTGAAGATAATCCGCGATTTTATCACTGATGTAGCGGAAAAAGCCGGATTCGGAGAAGAGGCGTCATGTGATATCGCCCTTGCGGTGGATGAGGCAAGCACGAACGTCATAAAACACGCTTACCGCGGCGGCGATGATAAGGAAATAACGGTTAACGTAAAGTACGATAAAAGTAAGATGGTCATCACGATATCCGATAGCGGTAAAGGATTCAAACCGGATTCGGTAGATGATTTCGATATAAACGAATATTTGAAGAACAAAAAAAGAGGCGGTTTGGGAGTACACCTGATAAAGAGTACTATGGACGAAGTAGAGTTCAAAAGCGAGCCGGGAGAGCCTAACTCGGTAAAAATGATAAAATACCTGCCCGATACCGATAGCTAATGAGCAGTTGCTTCCAAATCAGCTTACAATAGAAACAGTGCCCGCCCGCAACAGATTCCATTGAATTATTTGAAATAACAGCGTATAATAAACGCGTCAGATTTAAAACATCGCTATCATTATGTCCAAAAAGCAAACAGACAGAAAATATCTCGAAGAGCGGAGGCAGGACCTCAACGATCTATTCGAAGTAAGCCATAGGCTGAGCTCGCTGACAAGCTATGAAGCGATCGTAGAACAAGTTCTGCTCTCCCTGATGGGAAGACTGATGATCCAGAAGTCGGCATGCCTGCTTATCGCCGGCGAAGAGGAATTAGAGCTGATTAAAGCGAAGGGACTCGAAGGTGTTGATGACGGGATGATAGTAGGATACGCAGATCTGCCGGAGGTTTTCAGCAGCGTGGAAGAAATGGAAGAGGGTGATCCTTTAAGAAAATTTCTTTCGGAACAGAAATTAGAGGTCATTTTCCCGATGGTTAGAAAAGGAGAGTTGATGGGGGTTCTCGCTTTCGGAAAGAGGCTTTCCGGAGGGGGGTATGAAAAGGACGAAATCAGCTACATCTCTTCGTTGCTCTCGCTGTCAGCGTCCGCAATAGAAAACGCTCTCGTATTAAGCGAGATAAACATCATAAATAGAGGACTCGACAGGAAAAACCAGGAGCTCCAGACGCTTTTTGAACTCGGTAAAGAGTTGAATTCCACCCTGAATCAGGAGACTATCGTCAGTCAGTTCGGATACGCTCTGATGGGGCAATTGATGGTTGGAAGGTTCATCTTATATCTGAAATCGGAGGGATTACTCGAGATATTCCATAACAAGGGATTCAGCTCGAGCCATATTGAGAGTTTAGCCCCGCATCTTGATGCAGTTGCCGAAATTTCCGAACCAGTACTTATCAATGAACATCAAAACGATTGGCAAAAAGCGTTTCGTTCGGCAGGGGTTGCCGCGATGATTCCGTTGACAATCCAGGGGGAGAATAAGGGTACTCTCTGCCTCGAGCAGAGGAAGGGCAAAGACCCGCTGACGGACGCAGACCTGCAATTATTATACACGATGGGAGGTCAGGTCATAATTTCCCTTGAGAACGCCCGTCTCTTCGACGAGTCGCTTGAAAAGCAAAGGCTTCAGGAGGAATTGAATCTCGCAAGGGAAATTCAACAGGGGTTGCTCACGTCGGACTTTGAACTGGACGGAGGCTGGGTGATATACGGCAGAAACGTTCCCAGCAGGGAAGTGGGGGGCGACTATTTCGACGTTATAAAAATGGAAGATGGTCGAATAGGCGTAGCAATAGCGGACGTATCGGGAAAGGGAGCCGGAGCTTCGCTTCTGATGTCTAATTTACAGGCGAGTTTGCGCGCTCTGATAAACGTCGAACCGGACCTCGGACTTCTCGTGAAAAGAATCAATAAGATACTATATGAAAATACGTCTGCCGATAAGTTCATCACATTTTTCATCGGGATAATCGACCCGGTTAGCAGGAAACTAACTTTTTGCAACGCCGGTCATAACCCTCCGTTGATGTTCTCGAACGCCGGGAAAGTGAGACAATTAGAAGAGGGTGGACTGATAATAGGGATTCTCGATGACGCAGAGTATGAAACAGAAAGCGTTGACCTCGCTGCGGGGGACAAAATTGTTATGTATACGGATGGAATCACTGAAGCCGAAAACGATTCGGATGAGGAATTCGGCGAAAGCCGCTTAATCACTTATGTACAGGCGAATTTGTCCAAGAATCCCGAAGAGCTCGTAAATTCGATCATTGATGAAGTTAAGAAATTTGCTCCCGACATCTCCTCTCAGGATGATGTAACGCTGCTCGTCCTTGAAGCGTGAATGAAAATTAGCTAAACATTGCGGGAACTAAAGCCGTTATATCAGGGTATAAAACTAAAGTAATTGAAAGATGCAGGCAGACAAGGGGGGTGATGACCCGTACCCGACAAAATAAGCGACGGAATCAGGAATATCGATTGAAACAACTGTTAAAAAGGGCTTGACAATTCTTTCAGGTCATATTACTTTTGCGCACCATCTACATAAATAAGAGGGCTTATAGACAGTTCGTTACAGTTTTGTTTAAAAATTGTTACCGGGAGTATGAGGTTCTTAAAGAGGCGAATATTTCCTCCGCCGGTTGCAGCAGAAAGATTTAAGGAGAAATTGATGACGAAAAGTCTAAAATTAGCCCTTGCTTCAGTTATTCTGACGTTCGGAACAACCAATTTATATCCACAAAGCGAAGCAGGAGCTCCATTTTTATTGATAGCTCCGGGGGCTCGAGCCAGCGCCATGGGTGAGGCAAACGTTGCTATTGCCGAAGACGCGGTAGGCGGATTCTATAATCCGGCAGGCATTGCATGGTCGAAAGGAAGGCAGCTGAGTTTTATGAGGTCGAAATGGCTTCCCGGCCTGGTTGATGACATAAGCTACAACTTTGTCGGTTACCGCCAACATATCGAAGGGCTCGGTTCTGTGGGCGGTCATTTGATATACATGGACCTCGGAGAACAGATAAGAACCGGCGAAAACTCGCCTGACGAGATAGACAGGTTTCAATCGTTTATGCTCGCTATAGCAGGCACGTACGGCGCTGACTTAAGCGAATCCTCAACCATCGGCGTTACAGTAAAATTCGTTCATCAGAATCTGGCGCCGTTCGGAGCGGGAAAGGAGCAGGGAAAAGGCACCTCGTCTTCCTTTGCATTTGACGTCGGCTATCTGGGCCGTGACAAGTTCATAAACGGACTTGATCTCGGTATAGCTCTCGCCAACATAGGACCGAAAATTAAATTTATTGATGCTAATCAGGCTGATCCGATGCCGATGAACCTCAAGGTGGGATTTGCATATCTCATTTTTGACGGTGAGTTTAATTCTCTTCAGGTCGTGTACGATTTGAATAAGCTGCTCGTTGCCTCTTATCCCGATCGCGACCTCAACAACAACGATATAAAGGGTGAGATAAACGTCAAAGGGGAAGAAGCCCATAAAGATCCGTTCTACAGAGCCATAATTACTTCATGGACGGACGATTCAGCTGAGCTGGAATGGCAGGAGGTTATCCATAACGTCGGAATGGAATACTGGTATTCGGGGCTGGTGGCGCTAAGGGCCGGTTTCTTCAGAGATTATTATCTACGCGACGAGGAAGATGGCGTCGCTATTATGAAAACCTTAGGGATTGGAATAAGGTATGGTAATTATGGGTTTGATTTCGGCTACGTGGACGGCCCGAAGGGTCATCCGATTACCAATACGATGCGTTTTAGTCTAAATATGAGCTTTTAGTACAGAATCTCGAAGTTCTTCACGTGTGATTATCAAATGTCGGTTCTCATTCGATGAGCGGAATGCGGATCGCTCAGGTGGAACTGAAAATATCCCTGATAGCGTTTTTATGTATCCTTTATATCCCGGGACAGACGATTGCCTCCGAAGGAGCAAAATTCAATTTACCGAAGAGGCTTCAACATAATGTAAGGAAATATTTCGTCGGTTCATCGGTTAAAATAGCGGCAATCAGGGTGGAATTCCCCGAAGACCAGGAAGAGGGTACAACAGGAAATGGTCGCTTCGACCTCTCTGATACCGATACGCTGCAATTCGACCCGCCTCCGCACAACAAGAGATATTTTAAGGCGCATATACATGCGTTATCGAATTATTACGCAAATATATCACACGGCAGCGTGCAGATAGATACCGGATCGTCGAGGCTCTTTCCCGAAGGAGAGGAGGACTCGTATCAACTTGCCAATCCGATGCGTTACTACAGTCCGAAAATTGATGAGGCGACCGACGATAACAGATTGGCATTACTGTTTTTCGAGTCTGTAACCGCAGCGGCGCCTGACGTAGATTACAATGCGTATGACTGCGTGACTATCTTCCACGCGGGGGTCGGTAAAGACTTCACTTTTCAACTCGACCTGACTCCTTTTGACATTCCCTCAGCGTATCTCGATTCGGATTTTCTCAGGGATAACCTTTCCGCAGAGGAGTATAGCCAGCTGCGATCGCTCGGGGTGGAACGGGGACTGATACTACCGGAAACACAGACCCAGGAGGGGTTCAATATTGCTCTTAACGGAACTTTTGCCCTTCTATTCGGGAGCTTTCTCGGTATTCCGTCGCTCTGGGACACAGACACCGGCAATCCGGGAATAGGAAAATGGGGGCTGATGGACCAGGGTTCGAATAACATGGACGGCGCCGTACCCGCTCGTCCGAGCGTATTCACACGGATGTTCATGGGCTGGGAGAATCCGGTTCCTATCAGGTCCGGTTCCGGTCTACAGCTGTTTGCGTTCAGCGATCTCATCATCGACAGCATGTACTTCAGTTATAAGATCCCGATTAGTTCGAATGAATATTTTCTGATTGAAAACAGGAGAAAGAAAAGGACTGCCGCCGATAACGAAGGATTTGAACGAATAATAGTCGGACAGGATACGGCTTACGTTGAGTTCGATCCCGCGGGAAGCGGCGTGATAGTCAGAGCAGTGGAATACGACGCCGGAATTCCCGGTTCCGGACTGCTGATATGGCATATAGATGAAAGGGTGGTTAACGAGAAATATTCAACGAACAGGATCAATACCGATATCAACAACAGAGGTGTAGCTCTTGAAGAAGGTGACGGTTCGGAGGATATCGGACACGAGTTCGGTTTTCTTGAGCCGGGTGGTGGTTCGGAAGTCGGAACTCCCTGGGACGCATTTTATGCGCGTAACCCGGCATGGTATTTCCAGAATCCGGATTGGACGCCCGATGCCGATTCGACGGTTGCGTTCACAGGCGAAACGAATCCGAACAGCAGGAGCAACAGGGGGGGAGCGACAGGGATAAGTATTACCAAAATATCAATGCCGGGCAGCGTCATGCGATTCGATCTTTCATCGGATTTTTTGGCGGAAGGATTCCCGCTTTATCTCGGTTCGGCGGCGGGGTCAAACTCTCCCGCCGTAGCTGATCTCGACGGAGACGGAGAAAAAGAAATCCTTATAGGGATGCCGGACGGCACTGTTCACGGCTGGACTGTGCATGCCGACAAGCCTCCTTCGGTTTATATGGGGGGTGAGGATTATGAGTACCTGATATCTGTCAGGGGCGATACGCTGTCGAGGGAGAGGGTCGGAGTATTCGCCGGGGTTCCCGATTCGATAGCTGCGAGCCTGACAGTGGGTGATCTCTATGGTGACGGCGTTCTCGAAGTGGTTGCTCTGACTGTCGAAGGCAGAGTTATTTTGTACGAACCGACTGAAGGAGAGACGGCTGACAATCGAGCCGACAGCGTCTGGTCGGTTCAATTGGACGATAGATTTACAACAACGCCGGCAATCTTCAACGGACAGATTTTTATCGGTGGATCAAACAGCGGAATCTCCGTATTAAATTCAACAGGCGGTCTGGTCCAGACAATAAATCCGGGTGAGAAAATCAACTCTATCTCGATAACCGATGCGGGAATCGTGAACGGGTCGATGGATAGAATCGTCTCAGGATCTCTTTACGGGGAGGGAGTGAAAATCATCTCGCTCTCGACGGAAGGAATGCTCACGGTCAGTAATACGGGGCTGATCGATTTACCCGGAGAACCGGCTCTTTACGAATACCAATTAGGTGATTCGGTTTTGTCGTATCCCGCTCTCGCCGATATAGACGCCGACGGTGAATTGGAGCTGATAATCACGGGCAACAATAAACTCTGGGCGTTCAACGGTAATCTTACACTGGTCGAAAACTTCCCGGTCACCGTAAACGCACAAAATCCGGTCGGATTTATTGAATCCTCGCCTGTAGTCGGGGATGTGGACGGAGACGGATTCCCTGACATAGTTTTCGGGGCGTCCGATGGATTGGTTTACGGATTCCACGGCGACGGAACCCCCGTTGACGGTTTTCCGCTTTCGACAGGAGGAAGCGTGAGTTCAACGCCGGTAATTGACGATATAATTCCGGGGGGAGCGATGGAGGTAGTGGTCGCAAGCGATGACGGTTACCTTTATATGTGGTCGGTGGGAAAGGAATTTTCAGGGGAACCGGCTCTACCATGGCCCACGTTCGCCGGAAATAACGAACGGACGAATTATGCTCCTCTATCTACGTTTACTCCGCCCGCAGCGGGTTCGGAGCTGATGGAGAAGGCGAAAGTCTTTGCATATCCGAATCCCGCCGAGGGGAACGAAACGAGGATCAGGTACTTCGTGAACGATGTCAGCCGGGTTGACATAATGATCTTCGACATGGCGGGAGAGTACTTGACGACTCTCGTAAACAGTTCGATTATCCGGAACGAGTACAACGAGAGCATCTGGGACGTTAGAACCGTTTCGAGCGGAATATATTTAGCGCGTGTGAGCGCAATCGGCGACGATGGAAGCAGCGCCTCGAAAGTGATTAAAATCGCCGTTGTGAAATGAACGTGTCCCGCTATCTATTCATGGCAGCCGTTTTAACGCTGTCATCGACTCCACTGCTTCAGGGACAGCAGCGAAGATATAATCATCCGGAGCTGGAGTGGAGGACGATAACGACGGAGCACTTTACCGTAACCTATCACGATGGAGTCGAACGTTCGGCAAAAAGGGTCGCGAAGATAGCGGAGGAGATCTACGAGCCGGTTACGTTTCTTTATGATCATCAACCTGATAATCCGGTCCGGTTCATTGTTCAGGATACTGACGATATTTCCAACGGCGCCGCATATTTCTATGAAAATAAGATCATAATCTGGGCATTGCCGATGGACTACGACCTCCGCGGCACTCACAATTGGCTTCGGGACGTTGTGACCCACGAATTTACCCACATCGTATCGATGCAGGCGGCGATGCGATTTAAAAGGAACCTGCCCGCATTTTACTTTCAATGGTTCACTTATGAAGATGAGCTGCGAAACGACGTTGTCAGGGGCTTTCCGAACGGAGTCGTCTCTTATCCGTATTCCGGGTTGACGACGCCGCTCTGGTTCGCGGAGGGGGTTGCGCAATATAACACAAGGAGCCTCCGGTACGACCATTGGGACTCCCACAGGGATATGCTGCTGCGGGAAAGGGCGCTTAACGGGTCACTGCTCAGCCTTGATGATATGGCCGTTTTCGGCAAGAGTGGAATCGCAAATGAAAGTGTGTATAATCAGGGCTACTCTTTCGTCAGTTATCTTGCGGATAGGTTTGGGGAGCAATCGCTGAATAAAATTGCGCGCGCCCTCTCGTCTAAATTTCCGGTTTCGATATCAGGGGCTATAAAAAAGGCGACAGGAGTCAGGGGAGACAAAGTGTACGATGATTGGAAGAGGGAAATAAGTCGGAATTACGACCGGGATACAAAAGTGATCCGCGATAATGAATTGAGGGGTGAGAAGATAAGCCGGGGCGGAACCGCAAACCTTTTTCCGGAATGGTCTCCCGACGGAAAGAGCATTGTGTATCTATCTAATAGAGGAAAAGACTACTTTACGCAGACAGACCTGTATATTTACGACACGAAATCCGGCGGTTCAAAGAAAATAGCTTCAGCAGTGCAATCTTCGGCTTCATGGTCTCCCGACGGGGAAAAGATCGTGTACGGCAGAATCGCAAAACCGGATAAACGGGGTTCGACGTACTTTGATCTTTATCAGTTTGATATTCAGACAGAGAAGGAGAAAAGGCTCACTTATGGAAGCAGAGGGAGATATCCTGTTCATTCGCCTGACGGGAAGAAGATCGCTTTTGTCAGCAGTGAGGACGGCTCAAGCATGTTAATGATCTACGACACGGCGAGCGGGGAAATAAATGAACTGACCCGCTTCGATGAAATAAGGCAGGTGTATAAACTTGACTGGTCGCCTGATGGAAACAGACTCCTGTTCGAGACATCAACAGGAAACGGAAGAGATATAGCGACAATTAACAGCGATGGAAGCGGGTTCAGGCTGCTCGTAAACTCACCCGCGGACGAACGACATCCTGTCTTTTCGCCGGACGGTAAACAGATCTATTTCGCTTCCGACCGAACGGGAATTTATAACATATACTCACTTGACGTGGAGAGAGGGGAGACGAAACAGTGGACTAACGTGACGGGCGGAGCGTTCATGCCCTCCGTAACGCAGGAAAACAGTTTAGCATATTCCGAGTTTTCCGGCAGAGGCTACAAACTCTTTTTGCTGAATCTTAAAGAAGAGGTCAACGAAGAGAACTCGGTCTATCGTACGGGCTATGTGGACGAGATACCGATTGCGGAATACGACCAGAATCAGGTGCCGGATTACGATACAGATGAATATGAACGGACATTTTCGACCATGTTTTTTCTTCCACGGATCATGATCGATTACGGTACGGTAAAGTTAGGAGGGTACTTCTTCTCGAGTGAACTTCTCGACAAACTGAGTTTTATAGGAGGAGGTGCGATAAACAGCAACTCGGATTTCGACACTTTTTTGAGATTCGATTATAACAGCCTCACTCCTAACATCTTTTTGGAGGTATATGGAATTTCACAAAACGTGGAGGATTCGCTGGTTATTCCCGGTCAATCGACCCCGCTCGACATTAAGTTCAACCTGATTGAGGTATCTCCCGGGATGACTTTTTTCAGGGGGGAAAAGGACAACTTTACGTTCCGGTTCCGTTTCAGTCTTTATTCCGCAACGCAGATAGGTTTTCCGAAATTAGATGACGGGACTTTCGGCAAATTCTCCTTCGGTTACGATTACTTCATAGGCAGAGCCTTCAGCCTCGAATGGATGAGAGAATCGGTTTTCCGGAGCTCAAAGGGTTATATAGCACGAGATAAAGGAATGAGTTGGAATCTGTCTTACAGCTATAAGCTCGATAAATTTATAACCGGTTTCGCCCGGAACAAAGATTTCGGAACGTTCGAGGAGGTTTATGACCCTTTCAATTATCATCAGATAGACGTGCGAATCGATAAGTATTTCGGGATGCCGGCTAAAAGCGCTCTTGCGTTGAATATAGATGCAGGTTATATTTCCGATAGCGTTGTGGACTTCCTTTACTACTTTGGAGGAGGGTTGCTTGGGATGAAGGGATACTCCTATTATAGTATCGGAGGCGAGAGAAAACTGATAGGGACTACGACGTTGAAAGTCCCTGTTATAAAGGACATTAACAAGACCTTTTTAAACCTTTACTTTAGGGATTTATACGGTGGGTTATTCTTCCAATACGGAAATGCCTGGATAGGAGATGCACGGATAAATGAGTTCAAAAGGACAGTCGGTTATACGATCAGGCTCGGGGCGTTTTCCTTCTATGCATTCCCTACCGCATTCGAGTTTCAAGGCGCTTACGGTCTCGATAAATTCACGGGCTCCAACGGTGAGAAAAGAGGCGGAGAGTGGAAGTACTACTTCACGCTTCTCTTTGATTTTCTCTAATACAGCCGGAGATTTTGAATGAGATTCATTCTAATTTTGCTGTATATGATAATCGCTTTGCTGCCCATAAGCGGTTTCGGAGCTGACGGCACTGTCTCAAAGAGAACTGTCAGATTGGAATCCGGTGAGACTCTGACCCTTTCGTATCTTTCAAATGCAGCTGCGCAGTTCGACAGCGCCGGGCTGAGAGTAATAGCGAAAAGACCCGGAATTTCCTTTCTCGGATCGGCTGTGATTCCGGGAGCGGGTCAGCTCTATAACGGCTCAATGAAACGCGCAGCGGCGTTCTTTGCCGTCGAAGTAGGGCTCTGGACCGGTTTTGCGGCGTTTTGGGGAAAAGCTCAAGACAAAGAGGTCGAATACGAAGCGTTGGCTGATCGGTATTGGGATTTCAACGAATGGATCATAAGCGGAAACAACACGATCGGACACACTATCGATGTTGACTCAATGGGAAATCCGATAAAAAGTAATGAATATTATGAGAACATCGGCAAATACGATAAATTCAACTCCGGTTGGGATGGCTCTGTGAATGACACCGATGCTACTGCTGAAAGAAAACTATACTTGAACCTTCGAGAGGACACAAACGACCTTTTCGCTCTGGCTACTACGATGGCGAACTTAGTTATGTTCAATCATCTCATATCGGTTGCCGACGCAGTTTTTACCGCAAAAAAACTCAACGACGCGGCTTCGGTTCAACTCTCTTTAAAGGCGGTTAACGGGTGGTCGAACGGCGAACCGGTAAAGGGCTTGAGCCTGAGTTTGTCATGGTGATTCGATAAAAGAATGAAAGTTTATCCACGGATATCTACGGCACTCCTGTCCGTTTTTTTGCTTAATTGCGGAGGTAACGATACCGATGAGCTGGAACCGGTTGACGTCCGGTTTGAAAGGGGGGAAGAATATTTCAACGACAGAAAATTTGAAAAAGCCATAGCGGAGTTCAAGTTTGTGACGTTCAATGCCCCCGGAAATGAGTTTGGAGACGATGCTCAGTTTTACTTGGCTGAATCCCACTTTGAACTCAAAGAATATATCATAGCGATTTCGGAATACGAACGGCTGATGCGCATTCATCCCGAGAGTCCGTTAGTTGAGAAGGGAGAATATAAAAAGGCGCTCGCTTTCGATATTTTGTCTCCAAAATCACACCATGATCAGGAGAACACGCTGAAAGCTCTGAGGGCATATCAGGAGTTTATCGAAGACTGGCCGCTGAGTGAATTGAAAGTCAAAGCAGAAGGGAGGCTCGATGATTTGAGATTCAAACTCGCGAAGAAAATGTTTGACGCAGGTAAGCAGTATCAAAAGTTAGGAGAGTGCAAAGCTTCGATCATTTATATGCGTCAGCTGCTCGAACAGTATTATGACAGTGAGTTTGCTCCTAAGGCGAGATGGCGAATCGCCGAATGTGAGATGAAGCTCAAAGATTGGAACGCTGCGCTTTCAACTATCGTTGACATCCTAAACCGCGACGATCATCAGGAAACGGTGGAAAAAGCGAGGGAAGCCCTTAAGAAGGTTAAATCAAAAGCGGAAAACCCCGGCGATCAGGCTCTTGTGGGTGACCGTTAGCCGCTTAGCGGTTTAGCCCGGATCGAATCGCAAGAATATGCGCTTAGGAATCTTAGGAGGAACGTTCGATCCTCCTCACCTGGGTCATACGAAACCCTCCCTGTTTGCGCTTAGCCAGAAAAATCTCGACAAGATTATTTTTGTACCCGCCTTTCACGCTCCATATCAGGATAAATCTGCATCGACGTCGTTTGAATATCGCTTCGGGATGACCGAAATAGCGGTGCAGGAGCATTCCCGGTTCGAGATCAGCGGCGTCGAAGGAGAAAGAGGGGGAAATTCATACACTATCGACACTATCCGGCATTTTAAGAAAAAGTACCGGCTGAGCTCGAAAGAGATTTTTCTCATTGTTGGAGCGGACAGTTTCAAAAGGTTCGATGAGTGGAAAAATCCTGAAGCTCTTCTGAAGGAAAGCTCGGTCTGTGTTCTGAGGAGAATCGGCGTTGAGACTGATGAGTTCGATCAGGGCTACGTTGAGAGGGTTGAATTATTTGAAAACGAGCTTATTGATATATCCTCACGGGAATTGAGGGAGAGAATCGCTGAGGGAGCGGATTTGACGGAATATCTTGATGGTAAGGTAATAGAATATATATATCAGAATCGATTGTACGGAAGCGGTTAGGACCCGTCCGATTCCAGCCCGCCCATCTGGACGGCAAAGCCGGACAGGACTTAGGTCTGGCGGGTGATGAATATGGAGTGCATTGACTGTGTCAATGCAGCATCAACACAGTTGATGCACTCCGACAATAAACACACCTTGCATGCCTACAATATAATTTCACTGGTAAAATTAGCCTGACTTTTATAAGTTTTCTATTAAGCCC
>JADFGO010000016.1 GCA_022567655.1 Candidatus Neomarinimicrobiota bacterium | reverse complement strand
GCCTCCTCGGCAGTGGCATGTGCGGTATGCCCCTCCTGCCAGAGAAACTCGGTTGTCCTCAGGAATAGTCTCGTCCTCTTCTCCCACCGGACGATGTTAGCCCACTGGTTGATGAGCAGCGGCAAATCTCTGTAGGATTGAATCCAATTCTTGTACATCGACCATATAATGGTTTCGGAAGTGGGGCGGATAACTAAGGGTTCCTCTAATTTCTTCCCCCCGCCGTGCGTAACGACAGCAAGTTCCGGCGAGAACCCTTCAATATGCTCCGCTTCTTTTTGAATGAAGCTTTCTGGTATCAATAACGGGAAATACGCATTTTCATGTCCCGTTTCTTTGAACATAATGTCCAATCTATCCCTGATTTTCTCCCATATGGCGTAGCCATGCGGCCTGATTACCATACATCCCTTCACCGGTGCATAATCCGCCAGCTCCGCCTTTAAAACTATATCGTTATACCACGCAGAATAATCAGTTTCTTTGCTGGTTATCCCTTTGGACATTTAGTCTCCTGATTTTAAGTACGTATGCTCTAAGCAATTGTTTCTATGCTATGAGAGCCGGACTTTATATTACCTAATAGAAGAGATTATTACAAATGAAACTGCGTTAGCAGATCATTTTGGTGATTTTTTGTTTGCAAAAACCATTTGCCCTTTGTCAAAGGTATATCTATTATTCCTTTCAACATGATTTCTATAATCCGTGTTTAGAAGGGCTTACCGATACTTATTTCATCAATGATTAAGGTGAAGTGTTGAGTTCAGAGTTAAGAGAAAGACTCTATAAAATAGCGATCGTAATTGTTTCCTCCTATCTATTCTTATTAGGCATAAAGCTCCTCGGTCACTCGTTCAAGCTCTTCGGTAGTGGATTCGCTGAGAACATGATACAAATGACATCAAACCCGATAGCGGGTTTGTTATTGGGGATAGTCGCTACAAGCCTTATCCAGAGTTCTTCCACCACGACTTCTATCGTTGTGGGGCTTGTAGCAGGAAATGCGCTTACTCTGCCGAACGCCATTCCGATAATAATGGGAGCGAACATCGGCACTACGATTACAAACACTCTCGTTGCGATGGGACACATTACTAACCGTGTAGAATTCAAAAGGGCTTTTTCCGCAAGCATAGTGCACGACTTCTTCAACATCAGCGCTGTATTGCTGTTTTTCCCGTTAGAGATGAAATTTCATTTTATTCAGAAAACCGCAATACTGTTCGAGAAAGGTTTTTCGGGTGCGGGCGGGATGAAATTCTTTAACCCTTTAAAAACTATTCTTAACCCTGTTATCAACCTTTTAGACGGTATTTTCGGCGCATTACCATACTCAAACATTCTGCTCATGGTCTTTTCCCTTATTCTCATGTTCGGGGCTTTGGCGTATCTTATCAAAACGATGAGGTCCCTCGTTTTAGATAAGCTTGAGATAGTAATTAACAATTATCTATTCAAAAATGACCTGAGCGGATTCGTCTTCGGAATTTTAATGACTATAACCGTTCAAAGCAGCTCCGTTACCACCTCGATCATTATTCCATTAGCCGGTGCGGGATTCGTTTCGGTCAGGCAGATATTTCCATATACGCTCGGAGCCAACATCGGCACCACAGTCACGGCTATGCTCGCCGCGATGGCAACACAAAACAGCGTGGCGGTCACCGTAGCCTTCGCCCACCTGATATTTAACGTTTTTGGGATATTAGTCTTTTACCCGCTGAAATCCATACCTATTTCACTTGCCGAATACGTGGCGGAAAAAGCCTCCCATTCTACGCGGAATTTATTGACATTTATAGTAATTTATATTCTTCTTCATTTTATCCCGATGGCGATAATTTGGCTGTAATCGGAAATATGGAGGCTGTTATTTTTTGATGTTATTAAAACCTGTAAATTCTTTGATTGACTTGAAAAAGTATTATATTACTTAAGGAAGGTGACTTTATGTGGAAAAACCTTATCGGCATCTGGCAATCTGATACGCTTTTGAAGCAGGCGTGGGATCAGTCTATAGAAATGTTGGACCTATCGATGGAATTCTTCACCGAAGCGCTTATCTCTCTCAGGGGAGGCGAAAACAAGGATGAGATTAAGCAGCTAAAAAAACGGGATAAGGAAATAAATCGGTACCAAAAGGAAGTGAGACAGAAAGTCGTAACTTACTTTTCGGCTCATCAGGAAGCAGCTGATATTCACAGCGGATTAACCTTATTAAGCATCGTAATCGATATCGAGAGGCTCGGTGATTATACGAAAAACATTCTTGACCTCGCAATTAGCCATAAATCACATATAATATCGGAAGATATTTCGGAAAATATGAAGGCTATCGAGAAAGAAATAGTTCACAGGTTCGAAAAGACCAAGCAGGCATTGCAGACCCAGGACGAGGAATCCGCCGAGGCGCTGCTCCGGACTTACAGGAAAGACGTGTCGCAATCCTCCGAACAGATTGTAAACGAAATTTTATCCGGCGAGAAATCTTACGGTTCGGAGGATAGAGCCGCCGCAATCGCATTGTATGCCCGTTATCTCAAGCGACTTGGAAGCCATCTGAAGAATATGACGTCCACAATCGTAAATCCGTATGATACCATCGGTTATATCGATTAAGAACTTCCGTTAAGTTACTTTTCGCCTCATAGGCTTGTCTTTATACACTACAGCGGTCCCGCTCGCAGCCACCATCAACATGTTCGTTCCTCCCGACCCTATCGTTTCGTAATCCAGGTCAACGGCAATTATGGCATTACCCCCAAGGTCTTTCGCCTGCTGCTTCATCTCGGTAAGCGCTATATCCTTTGCTTTCCTGAGCTCGTTTTCATAAGACGCGGATCGTCCCCCGACGATGTCTCTGATGCTCGCGAAAAAGTCTTTGAATATATTAGCTCCCAATATCGCTTCACCGCTCACAATACCTATATATTTCACAATTTTTTTACCTTCAATCGAGGGCGTAGTCAATACTATCATCTATCTACTCCTATTTATTATTGAGGGTTCATTCCAATATATGACCTTTAAACGTTAATTGTAAAAAAATTCTTGTCTGTGCGCAATGCCCGAAGCCTCAAACAACTTGCATCACTGCTCCTCTTCAAATACTTTCACTCACCTTTTGGATATGAATATTACCGGTAACACAAAGACTTTTTTGATAATTTCTGTCGGTCTGATCGCTATATCCACCGCATCGATCTTCATTAGAATGGCGGATGAAGTCCCGTCGCTCGTCATCGCCGCTTATCGTCTGAGCATAGCCGGTATAGTTCTATCCGGCGTATCCCTTAAACGGGGATTGCGACTCTTTGATCTGAGCGAGCGTAGAATACTTTTGCTGACTTTTACAGCGGGTATTGCTCTCGCTCTTCATTTCGCTTTCTGGATCGAGTCACTGCGGCATACAACTGTTGCGAGCTCGGTCGTGCTGGTTTACACGTCGCCGATATGGGCTGCAGCAATAGCGCATTTTTTCTTAGGCGAGAAACTGACACTGAAACAATCAGTAGGTATTGCGATAGCGCTGTCGGGAGCCGCTGCGATAGCCCTTTCGGGAAATGACGATGGGAATTCTTCCTTGACGGGGAATCTTCTTGCGATCGGCGGGGGCATGATGGGAGCGGTATACCTCTCTGTGGGCAGAGTACTCAGACGTGGGAAAAGCGCGCTATCTTATTCCGGCAGCGTTTACCTCACTGCTGCGATCCTGATTATCTTAGGGACGTTCATATCGGGAAGCGCATTGACGGGATATACACCCAGGTTATATATTCTGCTCGTGTTGATAGGATTGATTCCGCAGCTGATAGGCCATACGGCATTCAATTGGGCGCTCAAGCGCCGCTCTGCCGTCACTGTTTCAGTCCTTATGTTAGGAGAGCCGATAGGCGCCACACTGCTTGCCGCGCTGTTTCTGTTTGAAATTCCGGTTACCGGTGAGATAATAGGAGGAGCAATTTTGCTTTTTGGTATATATCTTAGCTCGATTAATATGAAAGGTAAAAATGATTAAACTCTTTTCCATACTATTCATCTGCGTTGTCGCATTCGGATGCGCCAGAAGCGAGGCGGATAAACTGTTCATCAATGCAATTATTTATACTCTCAATTCCGCAAACGACACGGCGGGCGCTTTAGCTGTCAGGGACGGCAAGATATTATTCATAGGAAGTCTGGATGACGCATACGAACACACCGGGGATAATACGGAGACTATCGATCTGAAAGGATACACCCTGATTCCGGGACTGACCGATGCTCACGCACACGTCGAAGGAACAGGAAAATTCCTTCAAACGTTGAGCTTTCTCGGAACCGGAAGCGCCGAAGAGATAGCCGAAATCGTCAGAAAAGCGGCTCTGCGAACTCCCAAGGGAGAATGGATCGAGGGACGGGGATGGGATCAAAACGATTGGGAGATAAAAAAATTCCCTGCTTCGGATCTGCTCGATGAAGCCGCACCCGAAAATCCCGTGGTCTTCAGCCGCGTGGATGGTCACGCCTACTGGGTGAATCAAACTGTGCTCGACCTCGCAGGGATAAACTCGGACACTCCGGACCCCGACGGGGGACGAATAGTCCGCCGCCCGGGTTCAAACGAACCTTCCGGCATCCTGATAGATAATGCGCAGACTCTTGTCGATGACGTGAAGCCCGAACCTTCAAAAGAGTTAAAAAAGAAGAGGATAATTCAGGCGTTATCTCATGCTCTGAAATTGGGAATAACGACGCTGCACGACCCCGGCTCGGATTCGGACAACATTGACATCTACATGGAGCTGGGAGCGGAAGGGAGATTGAATCCAAGGATCTATGCCATGCTCGATGATGATGATGAACTGAAAGAAAAATATTACGACATAGGTCCTCAAATCGGATTATTCGATAACCACCTTAATATCCGGACACTGAAGTTTTATGCCGACGGAGCGCTCGGTTCACGCGGAGCTTTGCTCTTAGAACCTTATTCCGACGAACCCGGAAACAGAGGCTTGCGTTTGACACCGGAAACCGAACTCCGGAGCTCTTTCAGGAAAGGAATAGATCACGGTTTTCAGCTGTCCATTCATGCTATCGGAGATGCCGGTAATCGGCTGGTTCTTGACCTGATAGAAGAGATGTCCGCGACCGAATTGAAAAACGATCATCGCACCCGCATCGAACACGCTCAGACCATTTCGCTGGATGACATTCCGAGATTCAAAGAACTCGGGGTGATACCGTCGATGCAGCCGACTCACTGCACTTCGGATATGTACTGGGCTGAGGACAGGTTGGGGCCCGATAGGATTAAAGGCGCATATGCGTGGAGAAAACTTGTCGACACGGGTGTCGTCATACCGGGAGGCTCCGACTCTCCGGTCGAATCGCTCAGCCCGTTATGGGGTATTTACGCTGCCGTCACCAGACAGGACCACGACTCCTATCCGGAGGGCGGATGGTACCCGGAAGAAAGAATGACCATCGAAGAAGCAGTCAGGATGTACACTTCCTGGGCTGCTTACGCATCGTTCGAAGAAAAACTTAAGGGCAGTCTCGAAGCAGGAAAGCTTGCTGATTTTACTCTGTTGTCGAAGGATATCTTTAAAGAAGAACCGGCTGCACTGCTTCAAACGAAAGTCTTGATGACTGTTGTGGGCGGCGAGATTCGATACAATGACTTACTGAAGAGCGGTGAAGTGATGTTGGCGAAAGGTTTGAAATAAACCGCTCACAGCTCCGGTAAAGTCATGCGTACCTCATTGGTTTAAAATCCATTACTTGACACACGAACTTTTTATGTTATATTTTCCCTTCCTTGAGATGAGGATATATTGAGAGAACAATGACAAAAAAACTGCTTATCGTAGAATCGCCGTCTAAGGCGAAAACCTTAGGGAAATATCTCGGGAAGGAGTACACCGTCCAGGCGACCGTGGGTCATATTCGTGACCTGCCCAAGAAAGAATTGGGTGTTGACGTAGAGAATAACTTCAAACCTAAATATATTACTATCCGCGGTAAGGGCGGAATGCTGAAAAAGCTGAGAGCAGCCGCAAAAAAATCCGATGAAATCCTCATAGCCACCGACCCTGACAGAGAGGGTGAAGCGATTGCGTTTCACATAAGCGAAGTTGTCGACGGCGACTCCCATAAGATAAAACGTGTGCTCTTCAATGAAATAACCAAATCGGGGATAAAAGCCGGACTCGAAACACCGTTGGAATTGGACATAAACAAGGTCAACGCACAGCAGGCAAGACGAATAATGGACAGGCTCGTAGGCTACATGGTGAGCCCCTTTCTCTGGAAAACGCTCACCTATGGGCTTTCGGCAGGGAGAGTTCAATCTGTGGCGCTGAGACTGATTTGCGAGCGGGAAGAGGAAATTAGAAAGTTTGTCCCTGTAGAGTATTGGACGATCGCTGCATCGCTCAAAGACGGGAAGGAAGAAACGTTCAGCGCAAACCTATTCAAGATAGATGGAAATGACCCGGAAATTTCTGACGAATCTGCTTCTTCCGGGATAGTCTCGAAGTTGAATAGCATGGATTTCCGTGTCTCCGAGATAATACAAAAAGACGTAAAGCGGAATCCCGCTCCCCCGTTTACCACAAGCACCCTTCAGCAGGCTGCGGCACGGCGGCGCAGGCTGTCACCGCGGGCGACGATGAGAATCGCTCAGCAGCTGTACGAAGGGGTTCAGCTGCGCGGCGGAGAACTGGTCGGATTGATAACTTACATGAGAACCGATTCTGTAAGGGTTGCCGATGAGGCTATTTCATCGGTTCGCGAACATATCGAATCTACGCTCGGGAAAAGCTACCTGCCTGATCAACCGAGATATTTCAAAAAGAAAAAGGGCGCACAGGACGCTCACGAGGCTGTAAGACCTACAAACGTTGAGATCACTCCTGATTCTATCAAAGGCGATCTGTCGGAAGATCAGTACAAACTTTATGACCTGATCTGGAGGCGATTTGCCGCATCTCAAATGTCGATAGCGCTGTTCAAACAAACGACCATCGACATCATGGCCGGAGATGATTATCAATTCAGGACAGTCGGAAGCATCAGAAGCTTCGACGGCTTCCTTGCCGTATATCCCGACGCAAAAAGCGACAGTGATACGTTCGTGCCTGAAAAGATAGAGGTAGACGAGATTCTTGATTTGATCGAACTGACTCCTGACCAGCATTTCACGAAACCTCCGGGTAGATTTTCCGAGAGCGGATTGATCCAGGAACTCGACAATCAGGGCATCGGCAGACCGAGTACGTATTCCCAAATTATAACGACCCTCTACAACCGTGAATACGTTAAAAAAGATGAAGGAAGGATGGTTCCCTCTGAACTCGGCGAAACGGTTAACAGCGTCCTCGTCAAGAGCTTTCCGAATATTTTTAACGTTGAATTTACCGCTAAAATGGAAGAGGAACTCGATCAGATAGAATCCGGCGAGCAGGAGTGGCACGCCGTTTTAAGCGATTTCTATACGCCGTTCGAGAAAACCCTAAACGAAGTCTCGAAGAAATCCGCATCTATCAAAGAGTCTTTACAGGAATCGTCCGATGAGATCTGCGAAGAGTGCGGGAAACCCATGATGGTTAAATGGGGCAGGTACGGCAAGTTTCTTTCATGTACCGGCTGGCCCGAATGCAAAAATTCGAAACCTCTCGAATCCTCCGAAGAGCAGCATACTCACACAACCGACGAAAAATGCGAGAAATGCGGCGGTGACATGGTAGTCAAGAGAGGCAGAAACGGTGAATTTCTCGCTTGTTCAAATTATCCTGATTGTAAAAACACCAAATCGATCCCCATCGGAGTTCAATGCCCGAAGGACGGTGGTGACCTGGTCGCCCGCAGAACGAAAAAAGGCAGGACATTTTACGGCTGCTCAAATTATCCGGACTGCGATTTCGCAATCTGGCAAAAACCGGTACCTGTCACGTGCCCATCCTGTGAATATTCATTTATGGTTATGAAAGCCGACAAGGGGGGCGATTCAATCCTTCAATGCACTAACTGTAAGACCGAGATACTCGAAAAAGAAGCGGCAGCCGAGGAGAGCTGATATGGCGAAAGACGCCGCTCTTATGGACAAGATCGTATCCCTTTCCAAACGGAGAGGGTTTGTTTTTCCCGGCTCGGAGATTTACGGGGGCGTGGGCTCCACCTATGACTATGGTCCTTTAGGGGTCGAACTCAAGATGAACATAAAGAGCATCTGGTGGAAATCGATGACACTGAGAGATGACATCGTCGGACTCGACGCAGCGATACTGATGAACCCTAAGGTCTGGGAGGCTTCAGGTCACGTGGAAGGTTTTACCGACCCGATGGTCGACTGCAGGCAGTGTAAATCAAGATTCCGCGAAGATGATATTCCCGAAAAAAACCGCAAGGCGGGACAATGCCCCAAATGCGGTACAAAAGATTCACTAACGGAAGCACGTAAATTTAACCTGATGTTCAAAACTCACGTGGGACCGGTTGAAGATGATGCTTCGATCAGCTACTTGCGGCCCGAGACCGCTCAGGGAATATATGTTAACTTCAAAAACGTAGTTGACACCAGCCGTCAGAAGATACCGTTCGGAATCGCTCAGATAGGAAAAGCGTTCAGAAATGAAATAACTCCGGGAAATTTTATCTTCCGCACCCTTGAGTTCGAACAGATGGAAATGCAGTATTTTATACGTCCGGAGGATGACGAAGAACAGTTTGAGAAATGGAAAGATGAGCGGATGAGATGGTATGAGGAGCTTGGAATTAAAAGCGAAAACCTTCGCTTCCACGAGCACTCTCCGGAAGAGCTGGCGCATTACGCTAAAAAGGCAGTCGACATTGAATATGATTTCCCGTTCGGCTGGAAAGAGCTCGAGGGGATACACAACAGAACGGATTTCGACCTGAAACGCCACATTGAACACTCTGGAAAAAGACTCGATTACTTTGATGAACCGAGCGGAGAACGGTTCGTACCATATATCATAGAGACCTCCGCCGGAGTCGACAGAACAGCCTTGACATGCCTCGTCGATGCGTATGCCGAAGAAGAAGTGAACGGCGAAAAAAGAGTGCTCCTGAAATTCAGTCCGAATCTCGCCCCGATAAAAGTGGGAATATTTCCCCTCGTCAACAAAGAAGGTATGCCTGAGTTCGCCGAAAAACTTGCTCAAGATGTCCGAAAGTATTTTGCAACTTTTTACGACAGCAAAGGCGCTATCGGCAGAAGGTACAGGCGAATGGACGAAGCCGGTACTCCTTATGGTATTACCATCGACTCCGAGACATTGGAGAACGGCAGCGTTACGATACGCGACAGGGATTCAATGAGCCAGGAAAGAATATCCGCGGAAAGTGTGGTTTCTGTTCTGACGGATAAACTCGATTCCTGACGATTTTTCTTTATTAATTCAGAATAACCATTTATCTTATATTAACCTATGGATGGTGACCTTAGGCGTAGCACTTTCTGAAAAGTGGCGGATTTTCACTGACCGATAAATGAGATCGTTAGAAACAAAATATACCGTCCTGCCATGTAGCCGGACAAGAATCAGTGTAGAAGCCTATGCCCCCGAAAGATAACGGAAAAATCAGCATCCAGCTGCTGTTGTTCAGCACAGCGCTGGCTCTCGGCTTTTTTTATTTCGATCTCCTTGTACCTCTCGGTATCGCCGGAGGAATCCCGTACATTGCCCTTATAGCTCTTTCCGTTTGGTCGCCGCAGAGAACGTTTACGCACTATCTCACGATATTGAGCACGGTACTTATCGTAACGGGCTATTTTCTCTCACCGGAGGGCGGTGTTTTCTGGACAGTGGTGATGAACAGGTTCCTTGCGCTCGCCGCTGTCTGGGTTACAAGCATCCTGCTTATCTTCTGGAAGCGTTCCGTGGAAGAGGGCGTAAAATTGGAAAGCGTTCTGACCGAATCTCAGGAAGAGGTCAAGATACTCAGCGGGTTGCTTCCGATTTGCGCTTCATGCAAAAAAATTCGCGATGACGAAGGATTGTGGAATCAGGTTGAAGAATATATTCACGAGCATTCCGAAGCTCAGTTCAGCCACGGATTATGTCCCGACTGCATGAAAAAGCTCTATCCTGAATATGTAAAGTAATACTTGTATCAATTTAAAATTGATCTGTTCCCGACCGCTTTTTCCCAACACGCTTGACAAGCGTATTCTTTGAACTTACTTTGAGAAGTAGCTAAGGCTGCAATTGCGGATACCACAGGCTCTACCGGAGGTGCTAAGTTGATTATCAGCGAAACAATATGGTATGAACGATTTTTTAGGAACTTTATCCGGTAAAGAGAATATAAGCTACTGTGAAATGGACATATAATCTTTTCTTTTAATTATGGGATAAATTATGGTATATAAATTTACGATTAACAATTTCGCTCTATTATCCGGCGATATTTTTCCACTATATGTGATATAAAACACAGTGATATGGTCTTTTTTTAATAAATTATCGACGGTAGAATAAAATAAACAGAGGTAAAAATGCAAAAAACAGAAGTAACGATTATAATGATAGTCATAGGCCTGTTACTAATAACAGCCGGTTGCGACACTACTTCCGAACCCGCTGAAACTACAGGAACGCTTAATGTTTCCATCACTGACGCTCCTGCGGCTTTTGATGCTGTTAACATTACATTCAGCGAAGTCTCTGTAATTCCATCAGGCGGGCAGCCTATTATAGTAAGCGATGCGGTTCAGACTATAAATTTAATTGAATGGAGTAACGGACTTTCCACACCATTAGGAAGCATTGAGTTAGAGGCCGGAACTTATAACCAAATTCGTCTAATAATAGATGCTGCTTCAGTCATTATTGACGGCGTGGAATCATCGGTACTGGTCCCCAGTGGAGCCCAAACCGGGCTTAAGCTGACGCATCAGTTTACAATGGAAGTCGGCTCTACATATGATCTAATGATTGATTTTGACGCTTCGAGGTCGATTGTGCATACAAGTCCGCCGGAAGATCCAGGTTACCTGCTGAAACCGACAATACGTTTGATTGCGGTGGCTACCTCGGGTTCAATATCGGGTACGGTTACGAATCCCGGCAACGTTCCTATAGCGATGGCGTTATCTGGCGCCGAGACGATATCGACAGTATTTGTGGACGCTCTATCGGGTGAATTTCAGCTTGCATTCCTTGAGGCGGGTCTTTATGATGTTGTTGTTGAGGACAATACGGGCGCAAGATTTGATGCAACAGGCGTTGAAGTGGTAGCGGGAACGGACGCAAATCTTGGCTCGATAGATTTGAATTGAGTAAATGACGATAAAATAATTTAGGAGTAGATTAATTATAGAAAAGCTACAAAAAAGCTTTTCCGTCGTGATGACTCTGAGTTTGATTGCAGTAAGCAGTCTTACTAATGATGCAGCAGGAGGAGATTTGAAGACTCTGAAGAAAAAATACCGCCTGGGCATACTTTCTAATGTTGACAACGATCTCCTCAGCTACTCGGCAAAACTAAAGTTATTTGGATTATAAAGGTATATAGTTACCTGAATTTTTCATATTTCCGCAGTTAATCTTTTATATACTTCCCGGACAATTTGTACAAGATAATTATCGGAACTATCAGCAGCATGATCCACGTTAAGGCTACGGTGAAAACTGATTGACTCACAATATCCTGCGATTTGAGCCATCTCCAGATCCCGTCTCCCGATATGCCTATAACCACCCAGTCTGCGATGTTGTAGATTACCACCGAAAGCACGAAGGCAATACCTAATCGTATTCTTTTCATCTTCACTTATCCGTCAGTAATATTCTTGCGTCGATCGCCGCGGGTTTTCCGGACTTTGCCCCGACGATAAAGGGGTTTACGTCAAGTTCGGCGATTTCATGGAAATCGGTCACGAGTCTCGATAACCTCTGGAGGGCGTCGGTCAACACTTCTTCGTCAACCGCCTCTTCTCCTCTGACCCCTTTAAGCAGCGAATACCCTTTTATGAAACGCACCATCTCCTTTGCGTCTTCATCATTGAGCGGCGTAATCCCGAACGAGACGTCTTTCAATATTTCTACGTGTATTCCTCCAAGCCCGAACATTATCAGAGGTCCGAAGCTCGGGTTTTGTTGTACTCCGAGAATCGTCTCGATTCCGCCTTTGATATGTTCCTGCACCAAAATGCGGCAGTCCGACCAGCGGATGCCGGCTCGTTCAGCGTTTGATTTTAATATTCCGTACGCTTCTTTCAGTTCATCCGCGGAGCGCAAATCGAGGGCGACTCCTCCGATATCCGATTTGTGAGACGCTTTGACGGTGTCTATTTTCAAGACTACAGGATAGCCTATTCTTTGAGAAGACTTCAGAACTTCGTCAACGGTTTTCGCGTAAAGCGACTTCACGGATCTGATTCCGTACGAATTCAGGACTTCAAAAGATTCCTCTAATGACAACGACTTCCGGTTTTCACTTCTCGCCTTCCGGATGATCTTTCCGACTCTTTCCTTATCAGGTCGCATCCGTTTGAGACGCCCTTCGGGCTTTTCGAGCCATCTGCTTCTCCGTACCATTGCGGAGAGCGCTTTCGCGGCTGATTCCGGGAATAGGTAAACAGGAACGCCGCTCTCTTTTAATATTTGCACTCCCTCCTCATGCTCGTCCTTTGCCATAAACACCGACAGTACGGTTTTATTCGTTCTCGCGGCAGCTTTTGCGATCACCCTTGCCACCCCCGGCGCGTCTATCGAGATCGGCGGAATAAAAACAGTTATTATCGAACCTATCTCTTTATCTTTTATCAAAACGTCCAACGCTGCCTTATATCTTTCAGGACCGCTTGTGGCTATTATATCCACCGGATTGATTACGGAAGCTTCTTTTGGCAATACTTTTTTCAGTCTTGATTGTACTTCGCTTGAAAGCTCGGGCACTTTCAGCCCGAGACGAACGCATGCGTCGGTCGCCATGATAGCCGGACCGCCCGCGTTACTCAGGATAGCGACCCTGTCATTTTTCGGTACGGGCTGCGCGAGAAACGCTTTCGACACGTCGAACATCTCTTCAATCGACGTGACCCTTATAACTCCGCATTGAGCGAAGAGCGCGCCCGTCGCCACGTCGACTCCCGCCAACGCTCCGGTATGCGAAATCGTCGCCCTCGCTCCCGCGAGAGTCCTGCCCGCCTTCACCGCTATGATCGGCTTTTTGCGGCTTATCCGCTTCGCAATAGAAGTGAACTTTCTCGGGTTGCCGAAACTTTCGAGGTACATCAAAATCAGATCAATGTTCGGATCGTTTTCCCACTCCTCAAGAAGGTCGTTGCCGGAGATATCCGGTTTATTTCCCATGCTCACAAATTTGGATATCCCGATTCCAAGCGTGTTCGCGTGACCCAATATCGATTCTCCAAGAGCCCCTGACTGCGACAGGAAACCGATCCTTCCGGATTCAGGTCTCGCCCTCGCGAAGCTCGCATTCAGTTTCACATCCTCGTCCATGTTTATCACGCCCATGCAGTTCGGTCCGACCATCCTCATCTTATACTTCTTTACGAGCTTCATGAGCTTTTCTTCCAAGAGGATCCCCGCACCCCCGATCTCCTTGAATCCGGCGGTTATCACCACTATTCCCCTAACTCCCTTTTTTCCGCACTCGTTTACGACTTTCAGCACTTTGTCCGCCGGAATCGCTATGACGGCGAGGTCAACCCTGTCTTTGATATCGAGAACCGACCGATACGATTTTATGCTGTGTATATGATCTGCGGTAGGGTTTACCGGAAACAGTTTCCCTTTGAATCCGGAGACGAGAATGTTGTTCAATATCTCCCAACCCAGCGACTGCCTTCGTTTGGAAGCACCGATGACCGCCACCGAAGCGGGACGGAAAACCGGGTCAAGTCTGCTATTTCTCTTCAACTGATCGTTCCCCTCTATTAAAAGCAGTCGAATTTATCCTGTCATCCCGCCATTTGCAAGCGATTAGGACGATGGCTGATCACACGCGATGAATTAATGTTCACTTCAGAGGGAATTAGAGACATTCTTAATAATACTTGACAGAGTGTCCGGATGCTTCTATATTCATAGGCGTAAAGAGATGTCACACAAACAGGGATGGCTGTATGAAAAGGGCTGTATTTATCGTTTTACTGATTCTGACACTGCCGGTAGCCGGATTATCCCAGTATAAGTATCAGGATAACTCCCCGACCGTTTCGGAAAGTCTCAGGATGCCGATTGGTTATTCCGGCGGATTCATTCTCGGTCTCATCGACATGTCCAAAATTCAGATGCGGCAGAGTTACTCCATGGGATTCTCTTCCGGCGGCGGTCAATCGGGTTCATACGGAATGTATCTAAACAACATTCTCTATCCGATAAACGACAAGGTTCTTCTGAATCTCAATCTCGGGTATGTGCACAATCCCTTTGCATCGTTCCAGACGCCGTCACCGGCAGCGTTCCAGGGAAGGTTTATCGGTTCCGGAGAGGTCATTTTTTTCCCGACAGAAAACACGCGGTTTCAGTTCAGCATAAGTAACCTTCCAAGATATGGAGTCGACCCGTATTATCGTTTCAGAAGGTATTGAGTCATTCTAACCGGGTAAGGATGTTTCACTCTTACGATCTTTCAGTTCATTTTATTTCCACCATACGCCTGTACCTTATTCTTTTTAGGGATCGGCGGATTTAATGCCCAGAAGAAAAGCCAGGCGCAAGACCTTTAAAACCGTTTTGCGGAATAGAGGAAAGGGGAAAACCGCCGGGAATATGTTCTTGAACACGTCTATAGGCGTATTGACTCTGCTTACTCTTGCCTTGATCTATTCGTGGGGGCACCGTCAGTTCATTGCGAATCCGGACTTCAACAACGCCTTGATAACCTTAGCCGACAAACCGACCACGCTCACGAGCAGGATGTGGATGGAAAAACGATTTCGCGACATCAAGGTCGAAGTCCTCAATGGGATAGGAATTGACGGTATTGCCGCACGCACCACCGAGTATCTAAGAGAAAAGGGGTTCGACGTCGTGAAGACCGGTGATGCCGGCAGAACCGATTATATCTTTTCAGTAGTGAAAGACAGGGCGGGTAATCTCCATTCTGCACGCCGTTTAGCCGAGGTACTGCACGTGGACACCCTTCTGGTTCTTCAGGAACTGAACAAATCGTTGATCTTAGATGTGACCGTCGTGCTCGGGAGAGACTACGCCTATCTTGCGCCGTTTACTGCAGCGGAGGACCTGCCCTAATCTGACAAGTGCCCAAGGAGAAAACTAAAACTAAGAGCTCCCGCTCCATCGAAACCAACAAAGACTCGAAGATTTTCGCAGAACTGATAGCAGGCGCAGCGCTTGAAAAAAAGGCTGAGGAGATCAAGATATTCAACTTAGCCGGTCTAACGGACATCGCGGACCACTTCGTCATCGCCTCCGGAAGCAGCGGCTTGCACGTCAAGGCGATAGCCGACCACGTCAGAGAGGAAGCCGATCCCTCATCAAAACCCTGGCATGTCGAAGGATACGAAAACCTTAAATGGGTTCTTCTGGATTACGTGGACGTGGTAATGCATATTTTTGACAAAGACACACGCCTGTATTATGACCTGGAGAGGCTCTGGGCGGATGCGGAAATTACGACTATTTCAGATGAAGAGTAATGAAAGAATATCTGAAAAAAATCCTTACAGATGCCTCGGATAAGCTCGGGTATAAGCTCGCTCCGTCCGATATACAATTAGAAAAACCCAAAAAATCTCATCATGGTGATCTTTACTCGAATCTTGCATTGATCTTATCCGGTAGAGCAAAACAAAAACCGTTAGACCTGGCTGATGCCTTAAATGAAAAGCTATCCTACGATTCGAATCTTATCTCTAAGGTGGAAGTCGCCCCTCCCGGATTTCTTAATTTCACATTCGGCGACGGTTACAGAACCGGTATCCTCCGCAAAATACTTTCCGACGCTGATAACTATGGAAGATCTGAAATAGGCGCGAACAAGACGGTAAACGTTGAGTTCGTCAGCGCCAACCCGACCGGACCGCTTAACATCGGTCACGGGAGGAACGCAATAATCGGAGACTCGGTAGCGAGAATCCTCGAATTTAACGGGTACAAGGTGACGAGAGAATATTACTTCAACAACGCGGGGAGGCAGATGAGGATTCTCGGTGAGTCCGTGAAGTACCACTACCTGAAACTACAGGGCGTGGAGTCGGATTTTCCCGAAGATGGCTATAAGGGGCAATATATCAGCGACATTGCACAGGCACTGATAGATGAAAAAGGCGATTCGCTTCTTGACGAAAAAGACGTTACAGCGTTTAAAGAGACGGCTGAGAAGTCTGTGTTTGAGGAGATCAAATCAACCCTCGACAAGATCGGCGTCCGGATGGACTTATTTTTCAATGAAGACGACCTTTACGAATCCGGCGCCATAGAGAGCGTTATCGATCGGTTCCGGGAGAAAGGGCTGGCGTACGATAAGGAGGGCGCCGTCTGGTTTAAAACGACCGATCTCGGTATGAAAGAAGACAGGGTAATAGTCAAAAGCAGCGGGGAACCGACATACCGCCTGCCTGACATCGCCTATCATGAAGACAAATTACAGCGTAAGTTTGACATGATAATCGACGTGCTCGGCGCGGACCACCACGCTTCCTTTCCCGACGTCGTCGCCGGGGTCAAGGCGCTCGGATTGGAGAGCGGCAAACTTAACGTGCTTCTCCATCAGTTTGTCACATTGACAAAGAGTGGCAAAAAAATCAAGATGTCAACGCGAAACGCTGATTACGTGACTCTCGAAGAGCTGGTTGAAGAAGTCGGGAACGACGTAATGCGCTATTTTTTCCTGATGCGCAGCAGTAACAGTCACCTGAACTTCGAGATGGACCTGGCGAAAAAAGAAACTGATGAAAATCCCGTCTTCTATGTGCAGTACGCTCATGCGCGTATATGCAGCATTCTCCGGTTGGCGGCAGAACAAAAATTAAATTTTGAGACACCGGATCTCTCTTTGCTGAATTCCGACGAGGAGAGGAAGCTGGGAAACATACTTGGTGAATTCCCCGAACTCGTGCAAAGCCTCGGGACGTCGCTGCAACCGCATTTAATCACTTATTATCTGACAGACGTGGCAACATTGTTTTCCCGCTTTTATGTGGAGCGCAGGGTCGTAACGGAAGACCTCGAACTAAGCGCCGCAAGGCTTGCGCTTTGCGCCTCTACCGCTGCTGTGATTAAAAATGGGCTCGGTCTCATGGGAATAACCGCACCCGAATCGATGTAATATTGGCTTTTACTTGGATAATTCATATAGATTTGTTACTCTCCTTGAGTCTTTGTAACAACACTTACATTTATAAAAACCAATGTTGTTAAATTTGGAGCTATGGTAAATGGAAAAGACATGGTATTTAAAGAGAATAAACGTGTTCAAGGGAATGTCGGATGCGGAAGTAAAGCATCTGGACAAGATTACGTTTATGAAGCATTACGACAAGAAGGATCTCATTTACCTGCCGGGGGACGTAAGCGACCAGGTCTATCTGCTGAAGGAAGGCCGTGTTAAGATATCCAAACTTTCGGAAGACGGACGCGAGATCACTCTCGTTATCCTCGAACCCGGAGAGATATTCGGAGAAAGCGCCCTCATCGATGACAAAGAGACGAGGTCAACCGTCGCCGAAGCTCTTGAAAACGCCTACCTTTGTGTCATCAGCAGAAGAGACTTCGAGGAGTTCATTAACAACAAACCTGAACTCGCGCTCAGCATTACCAAACTCATGGGATTCAGAAGACGCCAGATCGAAAATATGCTCGAAGACCTTGTGTTCCGCGGCGTCCATGAACGGCTTGCGCTCCTCCTTCTCCGGCTCTCCGAAAGACACGGCAAGGAAGTTGACGGAAAGAATCTCATTGACATCAGCCTTACCCATTACGATTATGCTAATCTTATCGGCTCTACACGCGAGACCACAACAGCTTGCCTTAACGACTTCAAAAGGGAAGGTCTGATTGAGTTTCAAAAACGGAAAGTCGTTATCATCGACGAAAAAGGTCTCAGGAGTAGAGCGGCGCTCGAAGATTAAAGTTAAACTTTTCGTGACTCGTTCCTGTCCTCAGTGCGCCATAGCTATTAATAGGATTTATAAAATTTCTCATGCCATGAAAAATCTCGACGTAGCTGTCATCGACGTTACCAAAAGAAACGGCAGCAAACTTGGATTCGATAATCTTACCGACACGCCCTATTATCTAATTGAGGAAAAATATGTCGTTCCGGGGACTTCGAGCGAGAATTATGTCAAAAACGCAATAAAAAACGCTTCTATAAACGAATAATAACCCGGCTCATCCTGTTACCCGTTTAAATATTCGAAGTAAGTTTTCGCCGAGTATTTTTTTTATCTCTTCCTCTGTATACCCTCTTTGAAACAGCGCATCTGTAATCTTCGGCAGATCCGTAACATCGTCAATCCCTTTCGGCATAGAGGAAACACCGTCAAAATCCGAACCGAGACCGACATGATCCACACCCACCAATTTGGCGATGTAGTCTATATGATCGATAAGCGCTTCAAGCGGAGGGGCAATTCTATACAGGTCGTCTTTTAGCAGTGCGTTTCTTCTTTCCCAAAATTCATCAGCTTTCCCTAAAAACTCCAATTCTTCTTTTAGAGAATCGATCTCGCTTTTACGGGACTCCTGCACTGCATCGTACTTACCTTGAAATGTGCTGTCAAGGAAACCTGAATAGAAATTAACGAACACTACTCCGCCCCCTTCGGCGATAGCCTTTAGCTGGTAATCTTTTAAATTCCTGAAATGCGGGGCGATTCTCCATACGGACGAATGTGACGCAATCACGGGGTCTTCGGTGATTTCTATGATATCACGAACCGTTTGCTCACCCGAATGAGATACGTCTATCATAATACCTAATTCATTACATTTTTCTATTACTCTGCGACCGAATCTCGTTAATCCGAATACCGAGTTGGTTGTATCCGTGGTCTCAAACTGAGCCGATGTCGCCCAGGAAGTATTATGGTTCCACGTCGGTGCGAAGTACCTCACACCGCGGTTATAAAAATGTTCTAATTTCGACAGGTCATCCTCAATCGGGTATCCGCCCTCCATTCCGAACGTTCCCGCTATCATACCATCCTCTACGGTCGTTCTTGCCTCTTCCTCCGTTCGAATCAATCTCAGGTCTTTAGGGTACTTCTGTTCGACCCTTTCAACTGCGTCTATGATTTCATTCGCACGTTTATAGGCGCTGTCTTCCTCCAAATAAGTTTTGGGGAAAAGCCAGACAGAGAAAAAGATGAGGTCCATTCCCCCTTCCCGCATCCGGGGCAGGTCGATCTGACCTTTATCGTTTCGAACGCCCATATCAAATCCACTCAATATCAAAATGGGAGTGTCGTCGTGAAGGTCTGCGACAAACGCTGAATGATGAAATTCCAGGTGTTTGTCATCCTTTGTGCAGGATACAAAACACAGCACAGGAAGGAGTAGTATAAATCGGAATTTATTCAAATAACTGAAGTAAGGTCTGACGATTGTCGAATTCAAACGGGTTAAGAACGTCGATCTCCGTAAATTTTTCATAATCTTCCTGTTTAAACGTGCATAGGGTATGCACGTTGTTGTCAACCATGGTTGCAACCACTTCAGCTAACTTTACTTCGGAACCTTTCAGAGTATATTTTTTCACAAGGTTATTCAATGATCTGAAGGTGGTTTTTAAATTCATAATTTTTGTTATCGTCTTCAGGTTGACGTATTTTTCATATTCACCAATGGCATCGGAAGTGCTAACCGGATTTCTGACATGCCAATCGCTTGTTAAAGCCGTTAGCATCTCGTTCAATATACTCATGCTGACGCATGCCTTAATCTCAAATTTAGCAGCCATCTCGCGCACATTATACGCCTGCTGGTGGAGCCTCGACGTTGAATCCGCCGCATGTATGAGGATATCGGTATTCAGCAAGATACGCCCTTCACGAACCATAGAACGCCCCTTTTGAAAGGTCTGATTTAATGTGGAGCTCAAACGTTCTGAATTCCACACTATCCAACGTCCCGATGCTTTCCTCAAGATTTCCCTTGAAATTCTCAACCGATCGATTTTTTAACCAGAGGTCGACGGCGTCTTTTGAAAATCTCCATACGTTTTCAAATTTGATTGCCGGTATCATCCCTTCCCTCGCCATCTTGCAAATTGTCGACCTGTTGAAATGAAGGTACGCCGCTAATTCTTCCGCTGTCATTATCCTTTCAGCCATACATACCCTTTAAATTTATTTTATTCTCAAAGACCTCTGTTATTTCCGATTCGTAAATAAGAATTTTTCCGCTTCTGCCAATATCCGCCGGGTGTTACTGAATTTCAAATTATGCAAAGCCTCATCGTACGATAACCAGGCATAGTCCCGATGCTCATGCGATAAAATTATCTTCCCCTCAAGATACTGCGCCAGAAACATTTTTACTACTTTCTTTATTTTTCGTTTCCCATGATTATACTCATAATCGAAAGTTCCTTCAAATCCGTTTATGAACTCTACATCTTTTAATCCGGTCTCTTCCGTCAACTCTCTTTTTGCGGCGTCTATCTCACTTTCACCGCTTTCTAATTTCCCTTTCGGGAAGTTCCAGTAATCAGTTCCGTGATGCATCAGAAGATATTCCCTCCCCTTAATCTCCCTGAAAACGATGAAGCCCGCTGAAAATTCATTGTACGCTGCTGTCAATAAAAACTGCCTCTTAAGCTTATCTCCAGCGACTGATAAGTTTCACGTATACTGCGATCCTGATCCGGATCGCTGAGCCGGGTATGATCCACCTCGATCGAGCCGTAATCCAGATTCAGTTGACCCCCGCTCAAACCTACACCAAACGAAACTTTATCCCCCACGATCCCCGACCTGATGCTTATCCCCCTGAATATGTACTCAACTCCTATCCTGATTCCTGACTCGTTAAAAACACTCTCCTCATCTAAAATGTCTATCAGATTTAACTCTATCATCAAGCCTCTAAATGGAATTATCGCCGCTCCGGCGTTAACCAGCATTGGAACTTCTACAGTGTCCAGGTCGCTTGCGGTTACGTTTTTGAGGGAAAAACCTACAGTCACAGGTCTTCTCAAGATATTAAAAGCCAATAGACCCCCGAAATCAACACTGGCAGTTGACGATTTTTTAGCGCCTGTCTCATCGAGGAAATCATCAATATCTGGAATGTTTCTTAAACGAAATGCGAGTGTGTCCCTGACTCCGGTATCTATTATGCGGATATTCCTGAACAATATCCCGAGCCGCGCCTTCCTGCCGAGCTTCAAAGTATACCCGCCGAACAGCTGGTCGGACTCTAAATTCCTGCCGTACATTCTAAAGGAGGGATTCACAATGCCCACTTCTTCGAGTAGCAGCTCGTCTCTGTTTGAATGCACATATCCGAACGTCACTCCCCTGCCCTGTAAGACTGCTCCGAAATATTTCGAAGTTGTTCCGGGCTTTCCCGCCAATGCAGACAGTGTAGTATCATTACCGGTATTGGCGAACAGCTGAGGTATTTCCAACATATCGCCCCATCTGTCATTTCCGATCCACTCGAAAAAGGGGAGAATGGCTAAATTGTCGCCCGACCGGTTTACCGCCGGGTTTCTGAGAACGGATAACGGACCGTACGCATCGATGATGCCGGTCAGCCCGAGCGCTATGGAACGGCTGTTATATTCGAATATGCCGAAGTGCTGCAGCTGTTGAGCCGAAGAAGGAGTTAGCGGGATCATTATGGAAACCAATAGAATGGAAATAGCTCCCAATTTCTTATATGATCGTGATTTAATTATTCTTTGCACCCTGATCTATCCAATCCTTAATAACGCGTATCTCAGAGAGAATGAGCTGAGCTCTGCCGGCAGGCGGCATCAGCTCCACAGGAATTCCTACATCAGTTCCACCCTCCACGCTTATAACCAACCTGCTTTCCTCCGCATTGAACGGGATGATCACATCCCCGTTATCTCCGCCCTCCATAAGCGTGCTCCATGAAGTGAGTTCAAGGCCGCCGCGTCGTGTTCCGTCATGGCATCCTATAAGACATGATGCGTTGAATATACTGCTCTGAATTTGCTCTTCGTAGCTGATTTCACCCAATCCTTCGGTGTCTGAGCATGCGGGCAGCAAAAAGAGCAGGAAGACAACAATAATGGAGATTCTTGACGGCACAGCTTCCACACTTCAGATTTCCCGTCTAAGCGCTGCTTTCTTCAGCTGTGATATATGCCCTGTTATATCAATTTCCTTCGGACACGCTTCCACACAGTTAAATATCGTATGGCAGCGCCACAATCCATCAGGAGTATCTATCAGGTCAAGCCGCTCCGCTGTAGCATCATCCCTCGAATCGAAGATGAACCGGTAGGCTTTCAGAAAAACTGCGGGACCGATATAGTTCTCGTTTACCCAAAGAGAAGGACAAGAGGTAGAACAACTCCCGCAGTGAATACATTTAGCTGATTCAAAGAGGAGCTCGGCGTCTTCGTTAGATTGGTAGCGTTCCCTTTCGGGCGGAGCATCCTTCGGAATCAGATAAGGTTTAACAATTTTATATTTGTCAAAAAAAGATGACATATCAACTACTAAGTCTTTTTCGAGTGGAAGAGCCGGGATCGGTTCTACCTGAATCAGGTTTTTCTTGAGTTTAAGATCCTGTACCAGAACCGAACACGCAAGGCGGTTTCTACCGTTTATCTTCAATGCGTCAGACCCGCAGATACCGTGCATACAAGACCTTCGGTAAGTCAAACTCCCGTCGATTTCCCACTTCACCCTGTTAAGAAGGTCAAGAACCGTATCGGTACTGCTGACAGTTTGCAGGTCAAAGTCCCCAAAATACGGCTCTAAATCCTTTTCAGGATCGTAGCGTTGTATCCTTAGAGTCATGTCCATCAGTAAACTCTTTCTTCCGGTTCAAACTGTTTTATTACAACCGGTTTATACCTGATATCCGATTCCGGCTTTTTTGTGTTGAATATCAGCGAATGCTTCAGCCATTCGGTGTCGTTCCTATCGGGGTAATCCTCCCTTGAATGGGCTCCCCTGCTCTCTTTCCGGTTAATGGCGCACGTAATTATAGTCTCCGCTGTCGTCAGCAGACATCCCAATTCGATTACTTCGAGCAAATCCGTGTTGAATCCTTTGCTGTGGTCGTCTATTCCCACGTCTTTGTATTTCTCACGCAGCTCTTTGATTTTTTCCAGACCTTTCTTCATCTCACTTTCAACCCTGAAAACGGAGCAGGTGTCCATCATCGTCTGCTGCATTTCTTTCCTGACTTCCACCATCTTCAGACCGTTCTGTTTTTCGCGGATGCGCTCGATGGATTTTTCCGTCCATTCCGACGCGTCTTCCGGCAGATCGGGAAAATCGCTGTTTTCCAGGAATTCAGCAATCTTTTTCCCGCCCCTCCTTCCGAATACGATAATATCGAGAAGCGAGTTTGTCCCGAGCCTGTTGGCTCCGTGCACTGATACGCAGGCGCATTCACCGGCGGCGTAGAATCCGGGCATCGGTTTGTTGTTTTCATCTACGATAACTTCCGCATCAATAGTCGTCGGTATGCCGCCCATTGCATAATGAGTAGTGGGTTGTACGGGTATCCAATCGACGTTTGCGTCCACTCCGAGGTAGGTTTTTGCAAAGCCCGTAATTTCCGGCAGTTTTTCCTCTATTATCTTGCTGCCCAGATGAGTCAGATCAAGCCCGACATAATATGTACCGTCCGAACCTTCTATCCCCCTGCCTTCCTTAATCTCGGTGAAGATCGCCCGGGAGACCATGTCTCTCGGCGCAAGATCAAGCATCTTGGGAGCGTAACGCTCCATAAACCTCTCACCATCCTTATTCCTCAGTATCCCCCCTTCACCTCTCGCCGCTTCCGAAACCAGAATACCCAGCTTCCATAACCCTGTGGGATGAAACTGAACAAACTCCATATCCTCAAGCGGGATACCGTTGCGGTACGCTATCTCGAATCCGTCGCCTGTACCCGCCATCGAGTTGGAAGTGATTCGAAATACTCGTCCGTAGCCGCCGGTGGCAAACATGACCGCTTTTGCATGAAAAATATGCAATTCGCCGGTTTTGATCTCTATAGCGACAAGTCCCCGGCAGATTCCGTCCCGGACGATCAGATCGGTAATATGGAACTCGCTGAAAAATGTGACGTCTTTCTTTACGCACTGCTCGAACAATGTTTGCAGCATCACGTGACCCGTTCTGTCAGCGGAGTAGCATGCCCTCCTTACTGACTTCTCCCCGAAATTCGCCGTGTGTCCTCCGAATTTTCTCTGTGCGATCTTGCCCTCGGGAGTGCGGTTGAACGGCATGCCCATATGCTCGAGTTCGATGATAGCCCGAATTGCGTCCTTGCACATCGTCTCGATGGCGTCCTGATCGCCTAAATAATCCCCACCTTTAACCGTATCGAACGCATGCCACTCCCATGAGTCTTCTTCCTCATTTCCGAGAGCGGCGCTCACGCCGCCCTGGGCGGTTCCCGTATGTGAGCGGGTAGGATATACTTTGGTCAATACGGCGCAGTTTTTGTCTGCCGGGATTTCTATTGCAGCCTGTAATCCCGCCCCGCCTGCGCCGACTATAACCACATCATATTTATGTATCAAGTTACCCGCTCCCTCAAAAAGACATCAACGTCGTTATTCCTATCAGACCGAAAACGACGCCGGATATAACAAGCAGCGAATAGAGCGTCCATGTGACGACTTGATTAAGTTTGAAATCCCTTATCACCGACCAGGTACCGTTGATTCCGTGATAAATTCCGAGGACGACAAAAGTCATCTGAAGTCCTTTGTAGAAAGGGTTCTGCATCCTCCTCAGAACAGCCTCATAGCTGTGTCCCGAGTCGATGTTATAATGCATCAATATATAATGTCCTATCATAACGAACAGTAATACGATTCCCGTTACTCTTTGAAGGAACCATGGTACGGCGCCGCCCGATTTCGAGGGTATCTGCTTATAACTCATCCCTGATGGTTTTTCGCACTCAACGGTTTAATGAAATGCACCGAAGAAGATTACGTAACCCATACCCACGAACAACGCTATGCTGATTCCCGTTATCCAGTAGAGCAATGGTTTATGATATTTGGAGCCTTGACCGAGGTCGATCAGTACGATTCTGAAACCGTTAAAAGAGTGAAACAGAACCAGCCCGAATAATACCCATTCAAGAAACATAAATATGGGCAGCTTGAACAGCTCCATTTCCCGGTTGAAAGCCTCCGGTCCCGATTGAAGCGACGTAAGCGCGAGTATGTGGAGATAAAGATAAAACATCAGTCCGAGCCCCGTTATCCTGTGCAGCCCCCACGACCAGGCACCGGGCGCTTTTTCGTAAGTCAACAAGGTTTTAATCCAGGCCACCATCCCCTCCGGAAGATTTCATTTCGCCAAAATTCAATAAATAAGCTATCAGAGAACCGTTAGAATGGCAACCTTTTTATCTCGGGATCAACCCCGTACGGTCGGGACTTTGGTGGTTACAACTAACTCTTTTGGATGACTCCTTCGGAGGATTTTCCCCGAGTATACGGATAAAAAGACGGAGCGTGTAAAAACTCCTCCCTTGAGGGAGGTGGTTGAACCGAAGGTGAAACCGGAGGGTGTGATCCATCCTTCTGATTAGAGTTATCCCTACTATAACACCCCTCGTCCCGGCTCAGCCGGGACACTCCCCTCAAGGGGAGAGTATAGGGAATTTACCTCTATATTAATGTGCATATCCCATCTCCGATGGAATAAAAAATCCCCTCTAATAAGAGGGGTGGATCCCGCTGAAAGCGGGAGACGGGGTGTGTCATAAATGAGATTGCCCGCCTGACCGATGTCGGGCAGGCTTCGTCGTCACTCCGTTACTCCTCGCAATGACATGCGAGTGCGAGTCAGAAATTATTCGAGATGCCGAACCGCTGCAGCGTGCCTGCTCCGCCGTATGAAGAAAGGGCATAATCGACACGCCATTTTTCGAACATCAGGGCAAAACCGATCGTGCCGCCCGAATAGAAATCTTCGCTCAAGTTTGATGTGTTAAGGTCAAGCCGGTTTGAATTCAGACCTAACAACAGATTGAAGTTTGGAGAGATCGTCAGCTCCCCGCTCGCAAGCACTTTCCAGTTACCGTAAGTAAGCCATATCCCTTCGAGATTAACTTGCAGCGGCAGGTGTGCGAGTTTTTTTGACATACCGAGACGGAAGTTGGTCGGCATAGGATCTTCCGTGTCGATAAATGCCGTCGTTTTTCCCAAATTAAACAGACCTCCTCCTATTGAAAGGTCTCTTTCCATTTGAATGAACGTGAATCCGATATCCAGGGCTATCGCATTGGCGGAATATTGGTCGATGTTGGAAGAAGCCCATTTGACGTTTATTCCAGTTGAAAATGTCGAGGAGAGTTCATAACCGTAACCGAATGAGAGGAGTATGTCATCGGCGGAAAACTCCCCTCCCAAATCATTTCCGTAATCATCAAGCCTCTTGAACGAACCATAATCCATAGACGCGAGTCCTATTCCGAACGTTCCCGATTCGAATTTCTTCGCCAGCATTACGTTACTGCCGCTCATATCGAGAAGATGATTAATGTAATTTGCGCTCCATGCGAGATCGCCTATCCCCGCAATCGAAGCCGGATTATGGAAAAGACCGTGAATCTCAGCTCTCTTAGCGACCATTGCTCCCGAAAGAGCCGCTCCCCTTGCGCTCAACTCGCTGTTCAGGAACGCAAATCCGGGTCGTTCGCCTGCCGAACTGATATTTACAAAAATCAACACAGTCCAGGCACAAACAAATACTCTATTCAAACGATCCATCCTCTTCTTCATCTTCTAAATTCCATCTGCTGATAATTCGCCGGTTTTTTAATTTCACCGCTAAATACGCCAATATGAATAAACCCGGAATTAAAAACCATATATAATCATCCGCTGCCGCAAGGAAATAATATCGGTATCGCTCCTTCATATCTTTCCGGAACTCAATCTCGAATTCCAGCGGGTCCACACCCGTTACCTCTGTAAACGCTGCATCAAACGTTTGGTTCGAGTTTATTTTTTCGATTATCAACCTTACCGCGCCGGCTCCAGCCGTCTCGATCAAGTACATAACCGCGGCTCTCGATTCAGCGTAAGCAAGATTTGCCCGTTCACTTTCAAACGTTAAAATCTTTTCTATCTCGTTCAACCTGATGAGTGACTTTGTAAACAATGCACGTGAAATGGCTATTTTTGAACGAAATTTTTCCTCTCCGCTCATCCATACAGCCAATCCCTCGTTGAACCAGCGCGGAACCTTATTCGGCAGTGTGGTTGCGCCGATGATAAAGTGAGTTAGCTCGTGTATGACGGTTCTCCGCAGTTCCTTTTCCGTCACTCTGCTGAACGTCGGTGATTTCAGTACGATGACGCTTCTTTCATAGTCTGTTGATGCTTGACTCCAGCCGGGCAGTCGGCTGCCCGTGAATCCGTCAAATTCTTCAGGGCTCCCGCTTATCACAACGTTTGCGATCGGTGGACCGGAATATCCAACCATTCTTGCTATCCGTTCGAAATCGGACTTGATGGCTGACAACACTATAAGCGAAATCTCCTCGTCGAAATCGTGATACTGTATCTTTATATATCCGTCATTCAGTATGCTCCAGTCCGTGTCCGGCTTCGAGTGAGGATAAGGAATCAGGGTTAGAAGCAATAATAGAATCAGCGTATTCATATTGCTATAACATATTCACCGGATCTACGTCTATCGATAATCTGACCCGCCCCGGTAGTGTTTTTCTAACTTCGGTGATTTTGTTCTTTATAATCTTTTTGGTAGCGTTCAACCGTCTTGTTCCGGACTCGCTTATTCGAACCATGATTCGCCACCTATAACGTTTCCGCAATTTTTCTATGACCGCGGGAGCCGGACCGAGTACCTCATATCCGCTTTTTCCGATCTTTAGCAAGTCCCCGACTTTCTTTGAGGCGTCTTTTGCCGACCTCTGGTCGAGAGCCGACGTCTCGAGTACGATGAGCCTTCCGAACGGCGGGTAGTCGAGCAGTTTTCTCTCTTTTAATAGTTTCTCGTAAAATTCTTCCTGTTCCTCGCTGCTCACGCTCTTTACAGGTAATTTATCCGGATTGAAAGTCTGAACTATCGCCTGACCCTGCTTTTTTCTTCTTCCCGCTCTTCCCGCCACCTGTGAGATAAGCTGGAACGTTCTCTCGCTTGCGCGAAAATCCGGGAGGTAGAGCCCCGTGTCAGCCGATATTATCCCCACAAGAGTGACGTTGTCAAAATCAAGCCCCTTCGCTATCATCTGTGTTCCGAGGAGTATGTCCTGCTTGCCCGCCTTGAAATCATGCAATATCCGCCAGTGAGCGCCCCTCCCCTTTGTTGTATCCATATCCATTCGGCTCACTTTTGCTTTCGGGAACGCTATGTTCAGCTCTTTTTCCACTCGCTGTGTTCCCACACCCTGAAAAAGAAGATTCTTATCGCCGCATTCGGGACACTTATAAGGCACTGCGCTCCTTTTCCCGCAATAATGGCAGCTCATACAGTTATTAGCGCTGTGATACGTGAAAGTAACGTTACAATTCGGACACTCCTCGCTGTGTCCGCACTCCCTGCATCGAATCTGCGGGGCGAACCCTCGCCTGTTTTGCAGCAGGATTATCTGTTCACCTGATTTTAACCTTTCTGATATATTTTTCCTGAGCTCCGAAGAAAGAACCACACTCGAATACCCCCCTTTATGTCTTTCAGCTTCTAAATTCACGATATTCAGTTTCGGATTACCCGCTTTTCCGAATCGTTCTTTTAACCGCAGATAAATGTATTTTCCCTTCCGCGCATTATAGATAGATTCAAGACTCGGAGTTGCGGAGCCCAAAATGAGTGTCGCCCCTTCCATTTTAGCCCGCATGACGGCTGCGTCCCGCGCATTGTATCTCGGATCGGGTTCCGCCTGTTTATAAGAGGGTTCCTGTTCTTCGTCCACGATTAACAGCTTCAGGTTTTTAAGCGGCGCGAAAATTGCGCTTCTCGCTCCCACGACCACTTCGGACTCTCCCGACTTTATTCTTTCCCAGATCTTTCTTCTTTCCGCGCTCGTTTGATTACTGTGGTACACGCTCACTACGCTGCTGAAGTATTTTCCGAAGCGTTCGGCAATTTGCGCTGTCAGCGCAATCTCAGGAACCAGGATGAGTACGGTCCCCCCTAAGGCAAGCGTCTCGCGTGCGGCGCGGAGGTACATCTCTGTCTTTCCGCTTCCCGTCACTCCGTGCAGGAGAAACCTCTGAGCGCCTCCCGACTCGATCGAATCATGAATCGGAGAGTAAACTTCAGCCTGTGCTTTAGTGAGCAAGATCTCCTCCATCTGCAATTCTTTATTCTCACTACTAAGTCCGGAATCGATACCGTCATACCCGGAGAAATTTTGCTCAATTACCGCGGCTCCCGCTTTTGTGAGTCCTTCGATTGCCGAGTCGAACCCCTCCCTGCCTATCTGGTTTCGAAGGTGAGCGTAACCGTAACTCTCTTTTTTGAGAAGTTTTTTGAAAATATATTCCATAACCTCGGAAACAGGCTTACCTTCTAGCGCTTTTTTATCTATT
>JADFGO010000015.1 GCA_022567655.1 Candidatus Neomarinimicrobiota bacterium | reverse complement strand
CGCTTGATCAGACCTTTTAATACTTTCTTCAAAATACTCAATGGACGATGGAAAATCGTTTTTTTGAAATAACAGTAATCCAAGATTATTAAGAGTTAACCCTTCACCAAACGTATCTTTGATATTACCTTGTTCCTCGAGGGCTGATTCGAATGACACCCGAGCTTCCTCAAGACGACCTTCGCTAAAGGCAACAATACCCAATCCACTTAAAAATTTTGCTATGAAATTTTTATTCAATTTTTCTTTGGCAATTTTATGACCTAAACCGTACGCCTCATGAGCTTCATTCAATTCTGACATCGAGAAATAAGAATTTCCTAAATTAATGTAACCAGACATCGTAGCAATAGACTCAATCGAATTATTAAAGTTTTTTACAGCACTCCTAAAGTCAAAGTTGTTGTAATCACTCCTTCCTTGTTTAAAATATTTACTAGCCCTTTTAGCTTTCTTTACTTGTTACAGGTAACATTTCAGAAATCAAACGTTTTAGTTCTTTCTTAAGTTCCTCGATTGAGGCCTGAATCATGATCTGCCCTTTAGGTCCCAAAGTTCGCGAATCAAATTTAGATTTCAAGTGATATAGTCTTGCTTCAATAATCGCAAAAATAATCGAGCCCAATATTATGAAAGAAATTATAAGTGATTTGTTATCATGAACCCATTGATAATCAGAGCTTAGACTTACGAACAACAATGCTAGAGAAATTAAAGTAGCGAGAACGATTTTCACATAATTCATATTTATTACCAAATAAAAAACGTGGAGAGTGTATTTCTATACGGAGTAAAGATATGTCAAATCTATTGATTGAGCAACTCAATAATCGATAAAATTAAGTCTAATCTTTGAAATAGGATAGTAACCTATTTACATAATCCAAAGCTAACTTAAAATTAGGGTGCGTATATATTTTTGTCATTTGACTTGATGAGTGCGCAAGTAAAATCTGACGATCTTCGATAGCCTACCCCCCCTCTATTTTTCCGGCGAGCCTGAGCGATTCAATGCGCTGCCGGGCGTATCTTCCGAAGTCGCTGACGGCGCCCTTTTCCTCTATGATCCTGTCATACATCAGCGCCGATTTCTCGTAATCCCCCAATTCCTCGTAGGCGTTTCCCGCCTTCCACCATGCGGAGGCCGACCAGTCTAATTTCGTCGGCGCGCCGAGATATGAGACTTTCAGATATTCTGTTATGGCGCGTGAGTATTCGCCCTGGTTGAAATAGCTCTCCCCCGTCCAGAAGAGTATCTCCGAACTGGTTTCGGTATCGGCATAAGGCAGCAGGTTTTCCCAATGTTTCACGGCCTTCTCATAATCGCCCACGTTCATCAAAAGGCTGCCGATTTTCATCTTCACGTCGAAAGCATTCTCCGAATCAGAATATTTCTCTATGTATAACAAGGCTGTCGTGAGCGCAGGTTCGAGCAGTCCCGATTCCTCGTAGCTCCTGATGAGTTCGGTGTATGCCGTCTCCCTCAATCCTTCCGAACCCGGGTGGTCGATCGTTTTTTTGAGATACTCTATCGCATCGTTGTACTGCTGAACAGAACGAAAGAGTTTCCCTATCGTGAACTGAATTTGCGGGATTATCACGTCATCGGGATATTCATCAACCAACTTGCTTAAACGGCTGAGGGCGTCCTGTTTTTTATTTTCGGCTATTTCTATCAGGCTCAACTCGTAACCCGCCGCCGCCCCGTAACCGCTTTTCGGAAAAATTTTCGTTATCTCCTTGAAATGCCTTTTCGCAGCCGGCAGCAGCTCTTTTTTGCTCAGGTACATTCCTCTTTCATATAACATCAAAGCGCGCTCGTCGGCTGTGGCGCTGCTCAGATACTCTTTTTTGAACGCTGCCTCTACTCGCTCCGCATCCTGAAATTTTTCTTCGCGGAAATAACAGGTGAGAATTTTCAAAATAAACCTTTTATGTTCTTTTTTCGGTAGAAGGTTTTTCGCCATTTCATACTCGCTTCTCGCAAGCGGGTAATCCATTTCACCAAAATATATGTCCGCTAACATTTCATGGAACTTACCGGCTACGGCTCCGGACCAACTGTCAATCAGAAGAGTTCTCAAGAGCGGTTTTGTTTTTTGTGTGCCTCCTTCCCCTTCGTATATGGACAAAAGAGCAAAAGCGGCTTGCGGAGCGTTTGCCGTATCGGTTCCACGCTGCAGATACCTGCGGTAGAAAGATTTAGCCATCTTCAGATTGCCTGACTTTTCCGCCGACAGAGCCGCAAAATATATCTCCTCGCGGTTTGAAGGTATTCTATAGGGAACGAAGGTTTTTGAGAACCACGATTCATCACTTCCGGAGGAAAGAAACTCTTCGAGGGCAAGTTCGTATTCGCCCGCTTCAAAGTAAACCATTCCGAGTTTGGAGCTGACGCTGTCCACGTACTCCGAGTAATAATAATTCTGAACGATGTCTGAATATAAATCCATTGCCTCACTCTGGTTGCCTGACCTCATGTGTGAGTTCCCGAGCAGATATTTCGCCCTGACAATATATTTTCCACCGGGATACCTTCTGATATATGAATCGAGGTCGAGCCTCTTCCTTTCTTCCGAGCCATCCCGCTGGCTTAACAGGGCGATCTCAAAGGAGGCTTTTTCCGATTCCCTGCTTCTTGGATATTCCTTGAGAACCCTTTCGAACAGCTTCCGGGATTTTAATAATCTTCCCTTCCCCTTATATGATTCTCCGATAGACATCAAGGCTTTGTCTATAAAGCCCGATTCGGGGAAAGAGTTCAGAAACGATTCGAGTCTCCGCAGCTTCTGTTCTTTCGAACCGTTTGATATCATCGTCAGATGATATGTCGCCGCCGAAGCGTTTTCGCTGTTAGGGAATTTGCTCTGAAGCTCCGTCAAAAACGAACGGGCTTGCTGTTGATAAAACTTTTTCATCTCATGATCGTTTCGATATTCCGCCTCGAACGCTAATTTCAGGTTAATATCACCAAGCATAAACAATGCGGTAGATTTGTGAGTTCCTGAAAGTTCGGAGCTTATCATCTTTTTCAAAAGCTCCGCCGCCCGCTTAAAATCTTTCATCTCATTCTGATATATCGAGGCAAGCTCTATAGTAAGCTCATCCCTCGATTTATCGGTGATTAGACCCCCCATAAGTTCCGCGAGCCTTTCGAAACCGAGTTCGCTCTCTTTATCGACAAAAATATCGATATACCGTAAAAGCCGCTCGGATTCATCGGACTGACTGCTTCCGGGGTACAACTCCGCAATTTTTTTTAGTTCATCGGTTGACTCACGAGTCAATCCCAAATCGAAATAGCTCCTTGCGAGTTCATACAAAGCATCGTCCACAAACTGATTGTCACCGTAATTATCGGCAACGAGCTTGAAATACGGGACCGCCTTTTCCGTTTCGTTCAAATTATTACGGTAGAGCTCCCCCGCTCGAAAGGCGAAATATGCCCTCTCTTTACCTTCCGGATACATTTCAAGGTATGCTGTGCAGTAGGAAACCGCTGCCTCCGTATCAGACATTCTGAGAGAAAGAGCGACCGCTCTTTTCCTTGATTCCGTCGCAACGCCGAGCGTGTCCGGATATCTTTCGCTTAGTACCCTATCGTAATCGGCAACGGCATTAACAATATCGCCTGTGGACTCGGCGGCATATGCCCGCCTGAAGTAATACATTTTCATCTCCACAGGAGTCAATCCGGAAATTTCTATCTTATTATATAGTTTCAGTGCTTCACCATGTTCACCGAGTAACAGCTTAGCGTCTCCCATCTTAATGAGAGCGTTGTTTTTAATCTTCGCATCAGCCCTTTTCTCTACCGATTTGAACCGGTTATAGGCGGATTTATATTTCCCGTTCGAGAGGTCTATATCCCCTAAAAGTATCAGGCCTTTTTGGACTTCCTTATCTTTTAAAGATAGTTTCGACAGCTTTATCAATGATTTTCCGGCGCTTTCGACTTCCGAGAACTTCATCTGAATCCTGCCCTTTGAGTGCAGGATGAGAGGTAAGTGATTCTTCGCATGCCTATGCGATTCAGCAGCTTCTAATTTTTGCAGGGCATCCTCGTTTCTCCCGCTCTTTTCATAAATTCCCGCAAGAATCGTGAGAGCGGTCAGGGCTTCCTCACTCTCGCCCTTAACTTCTATGAGTTCAAGTAGAATCGACTCGGTTAAGTTATCCATACCTCCGAGAAGATAGTTATAACCGCTCGCCAGATATGCCGATTCTACGTTGCTGCTGTTGGGATAGTACGACGTTAATTTTTTAAACGTAACCGCAGCTGAAATGTAGTCGTTCAGCTCTTCACTCGACTTTGCCGCCAACATGAGCGCTTCCTCAGCTTTTTGCGCTCCGTGATACTCTTTTTCGAGCTGAAGATATACCCTTCTCGAATCGGCGTAATTTCGGAGATTAAAATACGAATTCCCCAATAGTTCCAGCGTCTCCAACCGGAACCGCGATGAAGGGAATTCTTCAAGCAGCTGCTCCAATTGAGCGATGGCAACGTCATAAAGTCTATCATTATATAATTTGGAAGCGAAAGTGAATGCGTCACTCTCTTTGTCTTGCTGGGCGAACAGATTCCCGTTAAAAACGATAAGAAGCGAGAGTAAACCTGTTATGATCTTACTATTCAACGGAGTCCCGAATCAGGAAATTAGTTCTAACTTGGCATATCCGGCTAACAGTTTTTTTATTCCGGCATCTCCGAAATCGACTACGAGCTTTATATCTCCATGATCGGGAGTTACTTCAAGCACCTTCCCTCTGCCGAACAACTTATGAGATACGATTGCACCGGCAGCCAACTCGCTCTTTCCCTTCTGTTTCTTCAATTTTTTACCTCTTCGAACACGTGAGACGTTAGATGCTGTTTCACCTGTTCCGGATCGCTCAGTCTCGATTACATCCAGATGCTCTTCATTTATTTCGGATAGAAACGGAGATTGCCTGGTCCAGGTGAAATTTCCGTATGTCCTTCTTACCGCAGCGCAGGAGAGATAGAGCTTCTCCTTCGCCCGCGTCATGCCGACGTAGAAGAGCCTCCTTTCCTCTTCGATGTCTTCAACCTCCGGATTTTCATCTGACTCCCTGATCAACGGAAGCAGCCCGTCTTCGCATCCGGCTATAAATATTACCGGGAATTCCAATCCCTTGGCGGCGTGAAGAGTCATCAAAGTAACCGCATTAGCTTTGTCGTCCCAGCTGTCTATATCCGTAACGAGCGCCACGTTTTCCAGGAAACCATCCAGGTCTGCATCAGGCTCCGCCTCACAGTATTCGGAGATACTGTTGAACAGCTCCCGTATGTTGGCTTCCCTCTGCATAGACTCTTCGCTGTCCTCTTCTTTGAGCAATTTTCTTATGCCCAACTCATCATCCAACACCCGGACAAGCTCCTCTAAAGGGAGCTCCTTACTCAGATCGGTATATTTTTTTATCAGATGTTTAAATTCGGATAAGCCCTTCTTTTGCCTCTGACCGATTTCAATCTCGTCTAAACTGTCGAGCGCTTCCCAGAATAGTAATTTTCTGTCTAACGCAAATTCCTTAACCTTCAATAAGGTTACCGCTCCAATTCCTCTCGGGGGATAATTAATTACTCTTTTGAGACTTATCGTGTCATTCACGTTCGTAATAAGTCTGAGGTAACTTAAATAGTCTTTAATCTCCTTGCGTTCGTAAAATTTAACACCGCCGACGATCATATAAGCGATCCCTTCTCTGCGGAAAGAATCTTCTAATATCCGGCTCTGGGCGTTCGTACGGTAAAGAATAGCAAAATCTTGAAAAGTCCGTTTTGAATGAAAAATTTCTTTCTGCATGAGCGTTAATATTTGATCAGCCTCGTTCCTGTCGTCGGAGGCTTTTATGAGAGTAACGCTGCTCCCCTTCTCAGATTCTGTCCAGAGGCGCTTTGGAGTTCTATTCTTGTTATTTTGAACAACGTCATGAGCCGCATCCAATATACACTTTGTTGATCGGTAATTCTGCTCCAACTTGTAAACTTTAGTACCGGGAAAATACTTCTCGAAGCTTAATATGTTGGTTATGTCCGCGCCGCGCCATCCGTAGATCGACTGGTCATCGTCTCCTACGACGCAAAGGTTTTTATTATCTCCGGCTAAATAGAGCAGCAGCTCGAATTGCGCCCGGTTGGTGTCCTGAAATTCGTCGACAAGAAGATACTTGTACTTATCAGTGTATTTATCTTTCATATCTTCGAATTTTCTGAATAGTTCTAAAGGTTTGAGCAATAGATCATCAAAATCCAGAGCATCCGCACGTTTAAGAGCTAAAGCATACTCCTCCATTATCTCCGCCGAAATTTCATTGAAATATCCGCCTTTTTTCAGTAAATCCCGGGGACCTAACATACTGTTCTTTGTACGGCTGATTACCGATCTGAATTGTCTCGGTTTGTATCCGTTACCGTCAAACTTTAAGTCCTCCATGATCTCTTTAATAACCGATAATTGGTCGGCGCTGTCATAAATGCTGAAATTCTTCGGTAATCCCAGATATTTACTCTCATGCCTCAATATTCTCGCACAGGTAGAATGGAAAGTTCCGATTTGAACATGGTCAGCGGTTCTTCCCAAGAGCTTTGAAGCTCTCTCCTTCATTTCCCTAGCTGCCTTATTCGTAAAAGTTACCGCGAGAATGTTGCCCGGATCAATCGAAGCCTCCTTTACGAGAAACGCTATCCGGTGAGTAATCACCCTTGTCTTACCGCTGCCGGCGCCGGCGAGGATAAGGATAGGACCGTCGACTGTCTTTGCCGCTTCTAATTGTACAGGATTTAATGCGCTTTCGAGATTCAGTTTCATCAGCGAGTACTCTCCAGCTTTTCCCTGTCGTATTCTTTCCTTAAACGTCTGAGTCTCTTTTTTGCTTCGTTATGCTGTTCAAGAGTTTCCGAAAAGGTATGATAGCCGTCGCCCGTCGCCACGAAGTATATGTAATCTGTTTTTTCAGGCCAAAACGCTGCCCTGATTGAGGCTAAACCGGGACTGCCGATCGGACCCGGCGGCAATCCGCTGTGCCGGTAGGTATTGTACGGCGATTTAATGAATAAGTCCTTGCTCGTTAATCTGCGGGGTCCGTCGGAAAGCAGAAATTGAATTGTGGGGTCAGCCTGAAGCCTCATGTTCTTTTTGATCCGGTTATGGTAGACCGACGAAACAAGGGGGCGTTCGGAATCGTGTACTGCTTCCCCCTCGATTATCGAGGCGAGAGTTATCACCTCATTCAGAGTCATATTCATCTCGCGTGCTTGTGTTCTTTCTTCTTCTCCGATCTTTTCCGAAAAAAGCGCTACCATCCATTTTATCATCGCCGCTTCTGTCATTTCATATGAAAAGTGGTATGTTTCGGGAAAGAGATAGCCTTCAAGATGGTGTGTGGCAAGCCCTATTTCCGCTATGAAAACCGAATCCGATAATAAGAATAGAAAACGGGTTACGTCGATATCTAATTTTTCTGAAAGCTCGTTTGCAATCGACCGGGAGTTCCAACCCTCTCTTATCGTTACAACAATAGGTTCAACCGCCCCGGAAGTTATCATATTAAAAATTTCATATAACCTCGCACCCGGTTTGATTCTATATCTGCCGGCTTTAATCAGCTTTTCCGCGCCCAGCATTTTACCGGCGGTGGTGACTTCTCTTTTTGAGTGTACAACTCCGATCGACACAAGACTATCCGCCACCTGACTCAAATTGGAACCCAGCGGTATATTCAGATTTCTGATATCATCTTCTCCGGAAGGCAACTTGATCCCGGTTAATACTACTAAATAGAATAATATGAATGTAAGTATAGCGACTCCACTTAACGCTGTCAAAGAAATGTTTAGATTAGAATTCTTTTTCACCTTATAGTTCCGCTTCCTGAGAACGACAGAAACAAATTTAGAATTTTCACTTACTCAAGTCAATCCATTTGTCTTACCGTTTAAACTTAGAGGCTAGGTGAAAACATGAAAAGACCTGAAAAAACTGTCATTGCGATCCCGCCGCAGGCGAGAGAAGCAATCTCGTAACTTACTGTAATACAGATGCTTATGAGATTCCTTCAGTCGTCCGGCAGCTGCCGGACTCCTTCGGAATGACGGTTTCTACTTTTTTTCGCACAACCTCCTTATTTTTCGGACAAAAAAACGGAGCCTGAAAGCTCCGCCCGGACTACAAAACGATTATAAAATTTCTATCGGGTAATTTAAAACATATGATTTATCCTGAATGTAATAACTATCTCCCTCTCGTCCTTTGGTCCGTCTAAAGGTTTCGCGAAATTGATCCTGAAATCTCCATCATCGGACTGGAGTCCGATACCAATATTTCTCTTTAATTCCGAACTGTTCGGCAAGTCGCGCGCTCCGTTCCATACAATTCCGGCATCGGCGAAAAATGCGACTTCAAAATCATTGAATATAGGTAGAAATTCCAATCCCGTAATTGCATCTCCATCGGTGATATACTCGGTATTGATCAAAACCATTTTTTCGCCATTTTGAAATTCTTTGTATCCATATCCCCGTAACGTACCGATGCCTCCAAGGTCGAATTTCTTTTGATCCGGTACCGTTCCGAAAGTTGTCCCGTATCGTACACGGAAATTCACTTCGTCATTTCTTCCGAGTCGCTGATACTTGCTCAAACTGATTATATATCTTTCATAATCAGGCATATTATCTGAAATAAGATCACTGTTCCACTCCACATCCAGCGAGGCAGACCAATTCTTTAGTTTTCGCGAATTCCCCAATTCAACGGACAGATACGTATTTTTATACTCTCCCTCCTGAATCAAGGGGTTGTCCCTGAAATCTTCTCCCTGTCGGAAGAGAGACCAGTCCTTTTCTACTTTCATATTCTCCTGGTTTTCCAGCCTGTAGCCCGCTTCGATTACTAAAATTTTGCCGAGCTTCTGCTTCCCGTAAATCGCGCTTCCCCAGCTTCGGTAAAAGTCATGATAGTCTTCGTGAAAAAATAGAGCGTCTATTGTATTTTCGTCCCGGGATATTATCCACAGGTCTTCCGTATGAGTCAGATCAAAAGACTCGATCCCTAACTCCAAACTGTTCTTCCCAAAAAATTTTCGAGTTAGACCGGCACGATACCTTATTTTATCGTTGGACAAACCATATCCGATCGATCCGTAAAAAGTCAAATTGTTTCCCAAACCGTAATAGTCATTATATTCTTTTGGTATTCCTAAGCCCAAAAATAATCCTTCGACCCTATTGTACGAGATCATGAACGTCTGAATCTCTTCATTGTTTTTTAGATCAGATTCAAGCATGAATTTCCCTCCGGCGGCAGCATCCTCTGTTGACAGGGCGAGGATTAGCAGAAGTCCGAAGATCGATCTTACGATTACCATTGATTGCTCCTAACATTCATGAGTTCTTCTCCACTTTCTTAATAGATACGCTTTCGCTTCCTCATTGTTTCACAAGTCGGGCGCTTTCGCCGTTAATCCACTCCTTGATGGCAGCTGAAAGATCAATAAACTCCCCGATGTGAAGCGATTCGGGTCTGAGCGATAGATCAAACCCTTTCTCTTCAAGAAACGAAATACAGTCACCGATATCTTTTAAACTGTTCCGCAGCATTTTTCGCCTCTTACCGAAGCTGGTTCTGATGACCTGCATTAACAATTTTACGTCTTCAGGTTTAACAGCTATCTTTTCTTTAAAGTTCAACCTGAACGCGGTCGATTCAACTTTCGGTCTCGGATTAAACGCTCCCCTCGATATATTGAACAGCTTTACCGGTGTGGAAAAAATCGCGGAATAGACCGACAATATACCGTAAGTCTTACTGCCGGGTGGACTCAAGATACGCTCTGCCACTTCTTTCTGGACTGTCGCGGTCAAGTTCTCCACTACCCTGTAATGTTCGAAAATATGGATCAGAATTTGGCTGGTAATATGATACGGAATATTTCCTATGATCTTTATCTTGCTCTTCTGCCGCTTTGACAGGTCTGAAATATCAAACGTCAAAAAATCATGGTGTATATTTTCGTAATTCTTTGCTGAGGCAAACCTTTCGTTCAAGATTTCCACTAATCTCTCATCAATTTCAACCGAACTGACATGTTTCGCGCGTTTCAGGAGCTCCTCCGTTAAAATTCCCGTTCCGGGTCCGACCTCTAAAATTATGTCATCCTTCGTAACCCCGACGCTTTCAACCAACTTACGGGCAATATTCCGGTCCATCATAAAATTCTGACCGAGGCTCTTTTTATGCCGAAATCTTCTGTTAGCCGCCATTTCGAAGACCCTCGAACAGGTTAAAGCAATTTTCGGAACTGGTTTCGGACAACTCATCAATCGACATATTCTTGATTTGAGCAATTTTCTCCGCTATGTATTTCAGATAGGCGGGTTCGTTTCTTTTACCTCTGTGAGGAACAGGTGTCATGTACGGTCCGTCGGTCTCGATCAACAGTCGGTCTTTTGGGATCATCTTGACAACCTCGATTAATTCTTCATTTCCAAACGTGATGATGCCTGTAAATCCGAGATAGTACCCCATTGACAAAAGTTTCTCGGCAAAATCGATCCCGCCGGTATAGCAGTGAACAACCCCCCTGATATTACGGTTCTCGGTCAAGCATTTTTCCATTTCAGCGTCTGAATCACGATTGTGAATAATAACCGGTAAATTCAACTTTTCAGCGAGCTCCAACTGAGCCTTGAAAACCTTAATCTGCGATTCGTCTGAAGAATAGTTTTTGAAAAAGTCGAGCCCGATCTCACCTATCGCCACGACAGTTTCATCGCTGCTCATCTCTTCCAACCGCTTTACAAAATCATCAGCCGCGTTATCAGCGTCATGCGGGTGTACTCCTACGGCAGCGTAAATTCCGTCATTTTCCTGTGCGATTCGAATGCACTTGGCGCTGGATTCCAATGACGTTCCCGGCGTGATCATTTTCCGTACACCCGATTGATCTGCCTTGATTAAAATCTCCGGCAGATCGTCAGAATAAACTTCGGAGTCTAAATGTATATGGGAATCTATCAGCATCAATTGCTCAGGACGAGGTCAGCTAATAGATGCGCCGTCCGGAAGTTCGCCCTCAACTGTCAGTAGGCTGAAGCCCTTATCCGACTCCGCAGCGAGCAGCATCCCTTCCGATTTTTCTCCGCGTATGGTGGCCGGCTTCAGATTCGTTACGACGACGATCCTTTTCCCCTTAATATCCTCCGGTTCGTAGTCGGCAGCCACGCCTGCAACTATCTGTCTTTTCTCATCACCGAGGGAGACTATCAATTTCAAAAGTTTATCTGTACCGGCGATTCTTTCTGCCTCAGTCACCGTGGCTATCTTGAGTCCCAGACTTTTTACCGTCTCGACAGTTATCAAATTATCGGTTCCTGAACTTCCGGTTTCTCCGCCGGAACTGTTCTCATCACTCAATTTAGACTCCTCTGCTTCTATTTGCTCATCCTCAATTTTCGGGAACAATACGGTTGGTTCGTTCAGTTTGTGCCCGGCGTCAATATCAACATGTCCCGCTTCGCTCCAGCTGATCTCCATGTCGAGATTCAACAATGACCATATCTTTTCGGAGGTGAAGGGAAGGACGGGCGACGCCAGCACTGCAAGAGTTTTTATAGTCTGGACCGAATGATTTATCGCGGTGCTGCACCGTTCCGGATCGCTTTTTAACGTCACCCAGGGCTCGTTTTCATTGAAGTATTTATTCCCCGACCTCGCAAGGTTCATCCACCCCTTAACGGCGTCTTTTACCCTGAATTCTCCGTAGGCTTCCCCTACTATTTGCGTAGATTCCTTCAATTGTAAAATAAGTTTTTTATCGCTTTCGCTTAGTTCCGAAGAAGGAGGGACTTTTCCTTCGAAATATTTGTGGACGAATGTAACCGTCCGGTGAACGAAATTCCCTAATATGTCGGCGAGTTCGTTATTGTTTTTGGATTGGAATTCAGCCCAGGTAAAATCCGAATCTTTTCCCTCGGGTGCGTTGGCGGCGAGCGCGTACCTTAATGGATCAGGAGGGAAATTTTGAAGATATTCATGCAGCCATACCGCATGATTTTTACTCGTGGAGAGTTTGCTCCCTTTGAGATTCAGGAATTCGTTCGCGGGAATGTTATCCTCTAACACATATCCTCCATAACCCATCAGCATGGCGGGAAACATGAGGGCATGGAAATAGATATTATCTTTCCCGATAAAATGGATCAGGCGGGTATCATCACTTTTCCAATACTTTTCCCACAACCCGGGATCGCCCTGTTTCTGCGCCCATTCTTTCGTCGAGGATATGTAGCCTAATACCGCTTCAAACCAGACGTAAATCTTCTTGCCCTCTGCGTCATCAAGAGGAACCGGAATGCCCCAATCGAGATCCCGCGTCACGGCTCTCTCTTCCAATCCTTCTTCGAGCCAGCCCCTACAATAGTTGATAACATTTGCTTTCCAGTGGCTGTGAGCTTCAATAAACTCTTTCAATCTCTCCTGAAAATCACCGAATTTCATATACCAATGCCACGTTTTCCTGAGCTCCGGTGTTTTACCGCTGAGCTGACTCACAGGGTTTTTCAACTCAATGGAGTCATACCATTTCCCGCACACTTCACACTGATCTCCTTTGGCGTCATCGCTGCCGCACTGCGGGCAAGTTCCGGTTACGTACCTGTCCGGCAGGAACATCTTTTTTTCCGTATCGAACCATTGCTCGGACTCGCGTTTTATCAGGTAACCTTTTTCCATGAATTTTGTGAAAAAATCCTGCGCCGTTTCCGTGTGTACCGGTAAAGAAGTGCGGGAGAAATTATCGAAACTTATCCCGAAATCCTCAAAACTTTTTTTAATCAACGGATAATAGTGATCGACAACCGCCTGCGGAGTCGTGCCTGATTTCTCAGCTGAAATAGTGATCGGTACGCCGTATTCATCGGTCCCGCAGATATAGATAATCTCGTCGCCTTTCAGTCGGCTGTAGCGTACGAATATATCGCCCGGGAGATAAGCGCCGGCGATTTGACCTATATGGAGTGGACCGTTAGCGTACGGTAGAGCAGAGGTGACTAAAGTCCGCTTGAAATCTCCCATTAGATCAGTTGGACGCTGTTACGTCATACCTGGAATTAAAATCGGTGAGTTTTACAGCCTCCCATTCTTCCGTGGGATATCTTATGTACACGAGTTCACGGAAGATGTCGAGCTTCGCTACTTCAATCTCACCCTTGTCTATACGAATCTTCGTCCCGACTTTCGGGAAATAATTCATAGCTTCGCTATAAAAATCATGTTCGAAACGGAGGCAGCATTTAAGCCTGCCGCAGACTCCCGCCAACCGCGACGGGTTTATCGGCAGGTCCTGCTCCTTTGCCATCTGTGTATTGATCGGCTCGAAGCCCGACATCCATGTTGAGCAGCATAGTGTCAAACCGCAAACTCCGCAGCCGTCATGTCTTTTCGCCTCATCTCTCGGTCCTATCTGGCGGAGTTCAATACGGGTTTTATATTCGGCAGCGAGATCTTTGACCAGTTCCCTGAAATCTATCCGGTTATCCGCGGTGAAGTAAAAAGTCACCTTTTTTCTATCCATCTGGTATTCAACGTCGGTCAGCTTCATTTCAAGCCTGCGTTTTTCAACTTTTGTCAACGCAAAAACAAAGGCATCGGCTTCCTTTTTTTGATTCTCATTTAGCTGCCGCAGATCATTAGTGCTCCCCTTTCTTAATATCCGGCGTTCTTTCTTGACGAGCGCTTCAGCCACGCTCAGGTTTCTTTGCGTGATCACACCCATGTCTTCGCCGTTTTCCACCTCAACCACGGCATAATCGCCTATTTCAAACGGAAGTTCAAGAAAGTTCTGATAGTACTCCCTCCGGGAACCTTTAAATTTCAAACTGATAACGTTATCCAATCTTAGCTGTTTCGCTCCGATTTTATCGATTTTGACCTCAACAGATACCTCGTCTCATACACTAAAGTAGTGAAGATCATGGGAATATAAATATTTCGTCCGATCAAATCAATCGCTTTGTCAAACGGCATGGCTACTTTCGATCTCATAATCCCGGGCACACCATCATCGATCAGTTTGTGCAGTGTGATGTTGAGAATATCGGTTAGTTTTTCTTTCCCCTCTTTTGACAGCATGGAAATTTTTCGGTTTAATGAAGAGATATCCTTCGCCGCTCCGTTACTGATGACTCCGATGATCTCTTCGGCGATCTCCACTCTCTCATCATATTCTCCCTTTTCCATCAATTTAAGCGCTCTCCCGATATCACCATCCACCAATTCCGCTAACTCTTCCGCCCGCTTAGCTGCAGCTCCGGCTGACAGAATCGATTCAATGACTTTGCTCCTCTCCAATCTGTTCAACTTGATCTCCTGGCATCGGGAGCGGATAGTCGAAACCAACGAATCCGGTTTCGATGTGGTAAGAAACAGATAGGTGTCCGGCGGAGGTTCTTCCAACAGCTTAAGGAACGAGTTGGCGGCTTCGTTGTTCATCTTTTCCGCGCGGGAGACTATCACCACCTTTTTGCCCGGTTCGGCGCTTTTGAGATACGCATTTTTCCTTATGCTCCGGATGCTGTCGATCCTCACAACATTAGCGCCCGGTATTTCTATTCTGTAGTACGGGTTCGCAGCTTTCCTCGCGATTTCGCTCTGGATGAACTCTAATGTATCTTTGTTCAGCCCGGCAAGCGGGTCGTCGATATCTCTCGTCCCGCCCGGAAGCGGGAAGATAAACTGCAGGTTAGGATGTTCCAATTTTTCGATGCGTTTACAGGCGGAACAGTTTCCGCACGAACCGTATTCTTCTTCGGTACAGTTCAATATTTTCGCCATTTCCAGCGCAAGCGTTTCCTTTCCGGAACCGGGAGCTCCCGATATCAGCAGCGCATGTGCGAGCCTGTCGTTCTTCCAGGCCCGAAGAAGTAGTTCCGACCACTGTTCCTGCCCGATAAGCCTGTCGAACGCCATCTTTAGAGCGCCCTCTTCAGCCATTTCATGGGGTCCTGTTTCTGGCGGTTATACCATATTTCGAAGTGAAAAGCGGAATTGTCGATCGAATCGGTCTCACCTACCGTCGCGATTCTGTGTCCGCTCGCCACCGTTTCATCCGGAGTAACGTACACCTCGCCGAGATGGGTGTAGACGGTGTAATACCCGCTGCCGTGGTCTATGATCACCGTGTTTCCGAACCCCCGGATCCAGGTGATGCTCGTTATCCTTCCGGTCAGTACGGAGACCACTTCCGCGCCTTCCTTCGCGGCTATGTCGATACCGGAATTCTCCGTGATAGTTTTCAGCTTCGGATGCCTCCTCTTCCCGAATCGCGCAGTCACCTTGCCGACCACAGGCCAGATAAGCCTCCCTTTATGACTCGCGAAATTCGCGTCGATAGCGAGTTCCTCGATAGGCACCTTGCGCCGTCTTGCCAACTCCTCCAAACGTTTCCTCTCCTCCTCAAGAGCGATGATTATAGATTCCACCTGTTTAGCGGCTTCTTCTTTCTCTTTTACGAGTTTCTTGAGCGCTCCCTGATCCTGCCTGACTTTTTTGAGTAACCCCCTCCTCACTACACGGTTCTTCGAGAGCGATCGTTTTTCTGATTTTTTCTCGGATACAACCACCTCCCGTTCTTCTATCCCGCGCAGAAGCAGCCGTTCTTTCTCCTTCAGAATGTCTATCGCCGTGTTGATCGAGGCGTACAATTTCCGGTCATAGTCGTTGATTATCTTGATGTACTTCATCCGGTAAAAGAATTGACTGACGCTCGCGGAGGTCAGCAGCAGCTCGAAATCGCTGTAAGTCCCCGCCTTATACATCTTGACGGCGCGTTTTGCGAACCTGTCCTTGAGTTTGACGAGATTATCCCTTGAAATTTCCACTTCTTCCCGGGCGACTGAAACTCCCTTGTCTCTGACCAATATCTCCTGATCGAGCCGGGCGAGCAGGCGGTTGGTGAAATCGATCTGTTTGTTCAGGTTCCGTATCTGCCTCAGAAAGTCGATCTCCGTCGTCTCCTTCCGGACGAGTTCCTTCTTGAGATCGTTTATCGTGGTCCTCAAGCCTTCCAGCTCCTCCCCCCTGTCGTAAATCTTCTCCTTGATGTCTGTGGGGCTTTGAGCGGAGGAGATTCCTACCCACACGACCAAAACGAGAAGGAGTAGATGAAGAGATAACCTCGAAGCATAATATATGATCATTGCCATCCCTCCGAAGATAACCGCACGGCATATGAGTTTCAATCGAAATTAGGCAATTACGTTTGTTTATTCCGGATCAACATTGTGATTCCCCCCCCATTTACCAGCCCGATTAAATCTGTTGGAGCGAATATGCGAAACTGGATATATATGTGTCCTTTTATAGCCAATCTTGAACCATGAAATGAAAATTTGATCATATCCCCTGAAATCCACTATTCTCAGCACTCTCAAATACCCACCTATTAGTCACTCCTGGCGACCCGGGAGCGGCACAACCGGCGGGTTAAGAAACGACCTTATGAAACACTGGAATTTAGGTTCTTAGAGTTCCTCCCACTCTAAATCTTAGGACTAAAATACCCCTTATTTCCAAAAGTGCAACTCTGCTGGATTCGAATCTCGCCACCCCGACAGATTTTGAATATCTCATATTGAGTAATATTAAAAATAATTTGCATGTGGATAGATCCAATAGTAACTTAGCGGAGCGGAGGATATCATGTCAAAATATGTCTGGTTATTTCAATTCTGGTTAATCGCCCTATTGGCTGTAATAGTGATAGTTGGTTGCGATAACAGTTCAGTTGATCCAGAAGAGAAAACAGATGAAGCTGTGGGGCAACTTCGGTTAGTGCCTCTGAACACTAACGACTTATCAAAGGTCATAACAGATGAAAACGGCCAACAATGGCTGCCGAAATCTGAAATGCTTACGGTTCTTGCTAAAGCTGCAGCCGTAGATATTTACTATGGTGAGTTAAAAGCCACACGTACCTTACAATATGTGCTCATGAATGTTGGGAACCAGGATGTTTTTGACATACATTTCAACGCTCAGGACTTATATATTTATCCTGAAACCATTGGGCTTATACCGGCCAGTACTCAAGGGGCTGAACTATCAGCTTTACCGATTGTAAACATCATCAAGGAACACGTTATACCAATTGAGGGAGTAGGCACCTTACTTGAGATGAGCGTTGGTGCTTTTATGGACACACTCATCATCACATACCACTATATAACCGATGGTGATACTATAGAAGTGCTAGATGATTATGATGTTGGCGGTACGAAAATGGGAGTCATAATTAAACCAACTCTCGCTGATAAATCACTATTTGAGTCACCTTTCCTGCGAGGCTACGAGATGGATGATATTTCGCAGACGGGTACTGTTAGTTTTTTGAACCCAGACACATTTGAATATTTTCATATTACTAATGTTGGGAATGTGCCAATAGAATATCAAATGGAACTGTATATTTGGCATCACGATAATACAATTATTCATTTTTCGGATGGCAATATTCTTCCTGACACCTACCTGGACATTGATTTTATAAATGAATATTTCACTAATTTCCCTTTAATAGAAGAAAATACCTTAGGAAATTATTTAGTAATAATTGACTTTGGACCAACGCCATATATAATTGGTATTGAAAATCATTCATTTTTAGAAGGAAATTTTCAATTCTGGATCGATTTTTTGTTTGAACCTAATTGGTTTGAACCTAATTGATTAAACTGGAAATAACACAACGAACAAGAACATAATGATTGCAGTAGATATAGGGGATACTATTCCAAAACATTGAACGGCACAGACAAGTTCGGAATGGAAGTCGCAAGCGGTGTTTACATGTACCGCCTCCAAGCAGGCGATTTCGTCCAGACGAGGAAGATGGTGTTGTTGAAATAGTCTCACTACATCATAAATTTTAAAATTGGACTCAAAACCGTACTAATTTCGCGCCAATATCACTGTTTTCACCTATTCTTGGCTATATTAGTGCCCCTTTATATCCAATCCAGCTTTTGCATATGGTTAAGCAACCGAAAAAATTCTGATGGGAGCTGGGCAGCTGTTTTAGCAATAACCAATCAACTTGATAAACAGCTTCCACTCTCTTAAATTCAATCCGGAACGGAAAACATTGGAAAACCTTTTAAAAATATCCTTGCGTATGCTTGCCTTCGGAACTCTGTTTTACGCTGTGTATTCCGGTTATTATTTCTTCATGCAGCGAAGCATTATCTATCCGCGCCATGTTATTCGTACACCGCCGGACATCTCCGAAAGTGTGCCGGGTCTTGAACGCATCTGGCTCAAAACGGAGTCGGGACGGACCGAAGCGTGGTATCTTCTACCGTCGGACAGTTCAAAGCAGCTGCCCGCTCCCGCGATGATTATAGCGCACGGCAACGCGGAACTGATCGACCACTGGCTCCCGATCGTGCAGGAGATCAGAGAAATGGGTATGTGCGTGCTGCTTGTTGAGTATCCGGGTTACGGACGCTCGGAAGGAACGCCGGACGAGGCGAGTCTGACCGAGACATTTATCACTGCGTATGATTCACTGGTAAGTAAACCGGAAGTTGACGCTGCGCGGATAGTGCTTTTCGGCAGGTCAATCGGAAGCGGCGTCATCTGCGCTCTTGCGGACGCTCGTCCTTCGGCAGCGATGATTTTGATGTCGCCGTTCAGAAACGTAAGTTCTCTGGCTTCGGATTATTACCTTCCCGGTTTTCTCGCGAGGGATAAGTTCGATAACCTCAATATCATTAAATCATACGACAATCCGGTTTTGTTCGTTCACGGCAGTAGAGACAGGATCATACCCTATAAACACAGCGAGAAACTTTTAGCGGCATCGCTTAACGGAGAACTGATCACATACGAAAGAGGACATAACGACCTTATCGATGATTGGAGCCTGTTCTGGAACGAGGTTAGACCATTCCTTATAAGAGCTGGAGTTTTGAATTAAGTGCGAGTCGGGGCTTGCCCCGACCGCCACGAAAAACAGGTTTTTCCGAATAATCATACGCCCCGGTAATCTAAACCGCCTTCCTCTCCCCCTCCCATTTTCGCTTGACATAACTGACCGCACTCACTAATATATTATCTTCTTATTTGGAGGCTCGCACAGAATGGGCAACGATTCAGTTTGGAGTAACATATTCAGGAACCGGAGAAGTGAATCAGAGGAAGCGCATGCTATCCGGAAGGTTCCTATATTCGAAAACCTTTCACCCAAAGAGATTACCGCGGTTGAAAAACTTATCCATAAACGTTCTTACGCGACCGATGAAGAAATATTCCGTGAGAAAGACCCCGGCGGCGGTATGTACATCATTATGGATGGTAAGGTCTCCATCGTCAAGAACTACGGCGGCAACCACGGACAAACGCTCGCCACACTCGAAGACGGCGATTTCTTCGGCGAGATAGCACTGCTTGACGAATCTCCGAGAACAGCCACTGCCATCAGTTTGAGCGATTCGATGATACTCGGTTTCTACCGCACGGACCTGTATGAACTCGTCGACCGGCGCCCGAAACTCGCAGTGAAGATCATAGTAAATCTGGCTCGTGTGGTCAGCGAGAGACTGAGGCATTCAAACGCCAATGCGCAGGAGCTGCGCGAGCAATTGGCTGCGTTTGAAGAAAATTCTTCCGAATCCACGGCATGACCGGACGTTCAGCCGCACAGCAATCGGTCTTCAGGTATATCACCCGCCTGATGGTCACCATCGGAATAATAATAGCGCTCTTTTATTTTCTTCCCCGGGTGGAAGATATTCTGATTCTCTTTCTCATCTCGCTCTTACTTTATTCGCTGTTAGTACCGCTTGTGAACAATTTGGAGAGCAAGGGAATTCCGCGTGCATTCTCAATAATCATCGTGTTTCTTATCGGGTTTGTTGTAGTTGGAATAGCGCTTAATTTTATCATTCCACCCATTACAAAAGAAGCAAAATCGCTGCAGGAAACCATAACACAGCAGGGACCCGAAAAGGTCTTCCAAAATATCAGTAATTTTATCAAATCCCGGTTCCCAATGCTCGATACTCGGATGATAACTGAAAAAATGGGGGGCTACCTCTCCTCCACGCTTTCAAAGGGGGTTGGAGTAGTGCTCGGTTTTGTATCGGTTTTCACTTCTTTATTAATAGTACTGTTTATGACATTCTTTCTCCTCAAAGACCAGCGGACGATAAAGAAAACTCTTATCGGAATCGTACCTAACAGGTTTTTCGAAATGTCCCTCGTAATGGTTTACAGAATTGAAAATCAACTCGGTAGTTATATTCGCGGTGTGCTGTTGGACGGACTTATCGTTGCCATATTGAGTTCTATCGGTCTTTATATGCTCGGTATTCCTTTCTTTTACTTTGTCGGCATAATCGCAGGTCTGACAAATATGATTCCATATATGGGACCCCTGATCGGCGCAACCGTGGCTATTATAGTTGCGCTCATGAGCAACCCGGAAAGTCTTATGATAATTGTCAAGATAGCTGCCCTCTTCGCAATCGTACAGTTGATAGATAACGTATTGATAACTCCGGTAGTGGTGTCAAACGCTGTTGATCTTCATCCACTCGTGGTTATGCTGGTAGTTCTTGTCGGTGGAAGTTTGCTCGGTTTAACCGGGTTGATATTCGCCATTCCGCTGACGAGTATAATAAAGGTTATCGGAGAAGAATTAGTTAAAGGACTTAAAAGCTACCGTTTCGTCTAAACCCTTAGAACGCAGCTGTTTCCCAGCTGTGCAGCCTGTCTTCCGAGAAATATAGATAATAATATTGGCTTCTCGTCGATTGGTAAACCCAGAGCTCGTAATTAACCGGACCGTCCGTGACGTAATATTTATAGGCAGGCATGCCCCACAGCCTCAGAACACGGTCCTTGTCGACCCCTGCTATCAGCCTGTCGGCTAAATGTCTTTTATTCTGCGCCACTACTTCGGCGTGTTTTTTCTTTGCCTCGCTGATCTTCTCCTGCGCTATCGCTTCCTCCACAAACGCAATCTGAAAATCCGCCTTTTTCCTAAGGTCTTTATTATATTTTACCGAACGCTCGAACGAATCTTTCGCGTAGATATAAGCGTTTCTGTTTAACGCTTCAATCCCTTCCTCAAAAAGTATCCGCGCAATCTTGCTGTACACAATTTCAGCCTCATGCCTCAGGTCGGGATTCATCTCCACAAGCCGGTTCAACAAGCTCTCCGCGCCCCTTATCTTTTCCTCCTCTATCATCCGCTTCGCTTTTGTGAGGAACATCTCGGATTTGGCGATCCTCACCGCCTCGCTCAAACTGCTGTCAATCAGTTCCGTCCGGATAAACCATCTCTCGGAACCAGGAAAGTCCCAATCGACATGACTTTTCAACCCGTTCTCGAAATAAATCCGGGCAATTTCCTTTTGCCGCAGAGAGACTTCCCTCGAAAGGTTGAAATCCCATGTGTTCAGGCGGTTGATCCTGTCATAGAGTGCGAGCGCTTGATCATGATTCCCTTCTGCCTGAGCAACCGATGCGGCGGCGTACATTTCGCCCGGAATTTGCCTGTCGGATTCGGTGATCTGACGGCGGGCGCGCCCCGCTCTCGCATGGCCCGGATGGAGCCTGAGAAACTTGGTATACTCCGCGCGGGCATCTATGTATTTTCCCGCTTTGTATAATTTTTCCGCTCTGTCCCCCTCTGTCTTTCGACCCCCGAATATCATACCGAGCGTTACCGTGGCTCCGAAATGAGAGAGGTCTATCTCATTGAACGGATAGATTCCTTCCGGGTCGTCCAGGTTCTTTACTCTCAAATCCGTGAATTTGAATTCAAATCCTAAACCTACTCTTGAAGATTCGTGGCTTCTGAGCAATATCTGGACTCCCACGCCGATTCCTAAGGGATTAGCCGTACCTTTGAGGTAAGATGAACCCTCTTCGCTCCTGATGACGTCCACCTGTGCGTATCCGTACGATATCTGCCCATAAAGCAGCAGTCTGCTTCCCACAGAATAGTTGAACGTTTCGTTCAGATTATATTCTAACACTCTTGGTGAAAGCGCCGCGGTACCTATGAAGTTATTCGCAGGTTGATTTGCGGCAGGAAGTGTTTTGAACTGAATCGATAAAAGGTAACTAACCGAGAATCCCGTCTGCAAATCAACCATACTCTGTTTCCAGAAATATCTGGTGAAGTTGAACTTCGCGAAATCAAGCGTATATACGGAAGCCAGCCTCGTGGTGCTTACACCCATTAAAGTTTCAATCGACTTATGATTAAACTGCTCGATACCCGCTTTAAAATCGAAAACCGTCAGGCTGAAAGGTGTCTGGTATTCATTCTTTTTGAAACCCAGGAATTGTGCTGTTGAACTTTCCGGCTGAATTAACACCGTCAACAGGAAAAAGAGATATATTTTGTTTCCAAGTCCCATTGGTAATCAATATCCTATATAAAGGTTAAAGCCCTATCTCCTTTAATTTCAATCTCTAACACACAAAATTCAACTTTTATCCGGCTTCACTTGATTTAATCTAATAGGGTGAATATCTTGGAATTATGGCAACCATGCTGAAAAAAGAGTGATATTTGGAAATTCTTACCGGAACCGTGCTTTGGATAGTATTATTAGCCGGAGTCATCATTACTCCTATGGGGCTTCCGGGTACGTTCATAATAGCTTCCGCAGCTCTTTTATTCGCCGTTTTAACGGACTTTGAACTCATCAGTCTCTTGTTGATTATTGTTTTGTTCGGAATTGCCGTCCTGCTCGAAGTTCTTGAATTCGCCCTCTCCGGATTTATGACGAAAAGATTCGGCGGCTCAAGATTATCAGTAGCCGGTGCGATAATCGGTGGAATTGTCGGAGCTATTTGGGGTACTATGATCTTGCCGATCGTCGGGACTCTAATCGGCGCATTTGCCGGGGCGTTCGGGGGAGCGTTCATCGGAGAATATTTTCTCTCCCGCAATTTCGACAGGTCATTGCTTGCGGGCATTGGAGCCTTCATTGGAGCGTTAGGCGGTAAAACGATGAAGACAGTTACGGCAGCCGCGATGGTTGTCGTTATCGGGTTTTATTACTTTTAAAATGGTCGGTTTAGCCTACTCACAACTGATAACCGGACTATGGTTAATTCTAAAATTAATATCCATGAATCCGGCTGATCCGGGTGAATTCACAATTGCGCGACTCCAATACAGCGGCGGAGGCGACTGGTATTCCGACCCGAGCAGCCTCCCGAACCTGCTGAGCTACATCCGTGAGAATACGTCCATCAAAACCGCAAAAAAGGAAGCACGGGTTAAAATTCAGGACGAAGACGTGTTTAGATATCCTGTATTATACATGACTGGACACGGCAATATAAATTTTTCCGAATCCGATGCCGTCAGACTCAGGGAGTATCTCACGTCCGGTGGATTTCTATTTGCCGATGATAATTACGGTATGGACAAATCCTTCAGACGGGAGATGAAGAAAGTTTTTCCCGACAAGGAGCTTCTTGAGCTGCCGTTCTCTCACGGAATATTCAGCATCCATTTCTCTATGAAGAACGGATTGCCGAAAATTCACGAACACGACGGGAACCCCGCCCAGGCATTTGGAATCTTTCATAACGGAAGACTCGTACTCTTTTATAGCTATGAAAGTGATCTCGGAGACGGATGGGAGGACGAATCGGTGCACGGAGACAGCGCAGAGCGCCGCAGAGCAGCGTTGAAGATGGGCACCAATGTAATAGTCTGGGCATTGACACATTGAAACGATGAAAGAAAAATATCTCATAACCGAAAAAATCCGTCAGTTGAGGGATAAATTGGCGTTCAGCCGTTTCAAGCTCTCACTGTTTTTTTACGGGAGCCTCTTTATTACCTCGGCGCTCCTGCTCATATTTTTAGAGGGTGTATTCCGGTTCGGAGATGCGTTGCGCTGGTTTATTTCAATTGGTTTTCTCGTCGGTGTAGTTCTGTCGGCGCTTATTACACTGTTGAAGTTCAGAAAAGCCAAATCGGGACAGAATCCGGATTACTCGGACGAGGAGATCGCCCGAACAATAGGAAAAGGCGACCCTACGATAAAGGATAAACTGTTAAACGCTCTTCAATTGATACGCTTACCCGATGATAAAAATTACTCACCTGAACTTATTGAAATGTCCATAAGTGAAATCAGCAGCTCGGTCTCTCAGATAAAAACGGGAGATTATATAGATAAAAACCGGGGAAAAAGATCTAAAATAGGATTTATAACCGCAGTGTTGACAGCCGGAATGATATTTTTCATCTCCCCGGGCACGCTGCGAGAGGCAGCTTTCAGGCTTGCAATGCCAAACAAGGAATTTTCGCATCCTGTCCCCTTCAGGTTGGACGTTCAACCCGGAGACGTTGAAGTGGTTAAAGGTGACAGTGTGAACCTTACGGCGCTTGCGTCCGGAACATCAATTCCTCATGATTGGAAAGTAGAGATAACCGAAAACGGAATAGCGGAATCATTCAAAATCGAGGCAGATTCGTCATACAAGATGCATTTATCCTATCCCGCCGTAAGCGCAAGCTTCAGTTACAGATTCACAGCCGCAGAGCCGAATATCCTTAAATCCTGGGGCAGCTATAAATCTGAAAATTATACGGTCACGGTCATCGAACGCCCGACCGTTCAAAAACTTTTGATACGTCTCGATTATCCCGAATACTCCGGTCTTCAAACTCAGATAGCGGAAGGCAACATCAGCGAAATAAGCGCACTCGCAGGAACCGGGGCTTCAGTGACAATCGAATCGAACAAACGCCTCGCCTTCGCGGAGATTACGTTCAGCACTATTGAACCTGTTTCGCTGAAAACAGAGGGCAATAGAGCGCACGGAAGATTCGTAATTTCAGAAAGCGATAATTTTTATTTCTCGCTTAGGGACACTCAGGGAGTGAGCAATCTCGACCCTGTTCAATTCAACCTCGTAGCGCTGCGTGATGCCTATCCGGTCATATCTATCCTCGAACAGGAAGATACTTATGATCTGAATGCGTCGATGCTCATACCCCTCAGGATTCGTATAGATGATGATTTTGGTATAAGCTCTGCCGGTATCGCTTTCCGTATCCTTAACGATTTTTCACCGGATTCTTCCTTTAAGACGATACCGATTTCACTGCCCCGGCTCAAAAAAAACAGTTTGGAATTACCGTATATGTTCGATCTCTCCCTTTTTGAACTTGTACCCAGAGACGTTGTCGAATATTTTGCGTTCTCTTACGACAATGACATGTACTCCGGACCGAAATACGCAAAGAGCCGTACCTATCGTGCCCGCTTCCCTACTATGGCTGAACTCTACCAACGGCTTGAAGATAACACCTATGAAGCGCATGTGATAGCGGAAGATGTTCTCGATGAAGCAAAAGAAATCCGGCAAGCTATGGTCGAGATCAGTGAAGAGCTCAAGAAAAACCCGGAACTGAATTGGAGCAAAAAACAAAAGATCGATGAGACTTTACAGCGTCAAAAAGAGCTAGAAGAGAAGATAAAATCAATTACCGAAAAACTCGACGAGATCATCAAGGAAGGAGAAGAGAACCAGCTCTTCACATCCGAAACTCTCGAGATGTACCTCGAACTTCAGAATCTATTTCAGGAATTGGCTTCGCCTGAACTATTAGAAGCAATGGAACGGCTGCGCGACGCTATGTCTTCGCTGCGTGAAGAAGATATAGCAATGGCATTACAGGAGTTCATGATCTCTCAGGATCGCTTCGCCAGAGAACTCGAGCGGACTCTCGAAATATTCCGCCGGGTGCAGGCTGAGCAGAAAATGGACGAAATATTGAAACGGATGAACGAACTGGTTAAGGCGCAGCAAAAGATAACGGATCAAACTCAGTCTCTTCGGAAAGAGGACGTCGCTGATCTCAAAGAGCTCTCCAAAGAGGAAAAAAACGTCTCCGATGAACTTTCGAAGCTGGCAAACGAGATGAAAAAATTGGAAGGACTTACCGAACCTTATCCCGAAATGCCCACCTCTAAAATTTCCGGGTTAAGGTCGGAGATGGAAAGCGGGGAGCTGCCGGAATCAGTTCAGGAGGCTCAACAGTCGATGGATCAGGGCGATCTCTCCGCCTCGAATAAATACGCCGAATCGGCTCAATCCGAAATGGAAGCGATGCTCAGTAAGCTGACCGCCCTCAAGGAAGAAATGCGCCGGAAACAATTAGAGGAAGTATTAGCCGGATTTCAGAAGATAATAAGAAAAGCGATTCAGCTTTCAAAAAATCAGGAAGAATTGGGAGAAAACAGCGAAGGACTGAAAAGTAACAGCCCTGAGATCGACAAGATCGCAAGCAAGCAGGAACAGTTCAGGCGCGATCTCGGCGGAATGGTGGAAGACCTCGTGGACTTATCGAAGAAAACGTTCGGGATCAATCCGTCAATCGCCCGTTCGATAGGCAAGACCTCCGGCGCAATGTCCGATGCCGTCAGGAATCTCTCGGAACGCAACATCAGAAAGAGCACTCGATCGCAGCAGATAGCTCTTGGAGGATTGAACGAAACAATTCTTTCGCTCCGCGGGGCGATGTCTCAACTATCCGCCTCCGGCTCCGGAACAGGATTTGAACAGTATATGCGGCAGCTTCAGCAGATGGCCAGTGCGCAGGGAGGGATCAATAACGAATCCCTGAACTTGCTTCCGGGCTCAAATCCCGGTGCGAGAGGAATACGCGACGCAATGCGGAGGCTCGCAGCACGGCAGGAACAGCTTCAGAGATCCCTCGAAAAAATGATGAAGGAGATGGCTGGGAAAAGCGACGCTCCCGGAAGGCTCGACGCAATTGTAGATGATATGGAACAGGTGGTAAACGAGCTTAAAAACCGGCGATTCTCGCGGAATACAATCCAGAGACAGCAACGGATTCTTTCCCGCATGCTCGATTCCCAAAAATCTATGAGAGAAAGAGAGAAAAGCAACAAACGGAAGTCAAAAGGCGCTGTTGACATAACCCGGCTCGGTCCACAGGGTCTTCCCGAAGATTTGGGGGAACGCGGCGAACTACTCAACCGCGAGCTCATTAACGCCCTGAGAGAAGGGTACGCGAGGGACTATCAGGAACTTATAAGGAATTATTTTAACTCTCTCAGGATTAACGAAACAAAATCCGGGGTAGATGACTCCGGATGAGAGTTTTTTGCACTTTAGTCGTTCTGTTTATTTCTCTCCTGAACACCTTAGACGCACAGGTGATAGAAAACGAGATGCTTTTCAAAAGGGCAAAGGCATATCAACGAGCCGGCAAATTAGAAGAAGCGGCGGAAATACTCGAAAGACTGGCTCGCAATAACCCGGATAATATTCCGTTCAGCAACTCGCTGAAAGACATCTACTCCCGTCTTAACAGGTACGATAAGATATTAGAGATTCTGAACAGGGCGCTCGAACGTCATCCGGCAAACTGGCGGATCGAAGCGGAAATGGTGGATGCCTACCTGAAATCAGGAGAGGTCGAAAAGGGTATGTCAATTGTCCGCAGACTGACTGATACTCATCCGGAAAATTATTCACTGCGCCGAACCGTTGCTTTAGTCTTACAGAGCAATCGGTTTTTCGATGAGACTGTGGACATTTACGTAGATGCTCAGAATAACATGGAGAATCCGGCTCCGGTCACTCGTGATCTGGCTAATTTCTATGCCGCCCGCCTTAACTACCTCAAGGCTACGGAAGAATATGTGAAGTTTCTTAGTTTTGATTCAAAAAATTATAACTACGTGCGAAAACAGCTCTCAAGGTTCAGCGGCGACAGCGCCACCGTCCGGTTGGTACTTTCCCGGCTTGAAAAAGGACTTGCCGAATCGCCCGATAACGCAAACCTCAGGCAGCTCGTCGCTGATTATCACTATCGAAGCGGCAATTTAAGAGAATCTTTCGAGGGTTACGTCGTTCTCGAGCAAAATTCCGAATCGGATGGCTGGGTTCTTTTCGACTTTATACAAACCCTGAAACGGGAAAAGCATTATAAAATCGGAATCGAAGCCGCTTATCGCTTCATGACTTTAAAACCCGAAAGTCGTCTTTACCCTCAGGTTTATTTTCTTCTCGCAGAGCTGACTGAATTAAGCGAAACCGCACGATCTTATCCCGATTCCGACTACCTGCTGGCGCACCCGAATCGGTTTGGAGAAGGTATAAACGAGGCGCCGGCCATTCCGCAGTCGATTGCGCTATATGACTCCATAGCATCTACTTACGCCAACAGCTCGATTTCGGGCAGGGCTTACTTCCGAATGGGTGAGATAAATTTGAATCGGTTGCAAAATCTCGATGAGGCGGAGAGAGCTTTCGAAAGTTCTCTCAAAGCTTCCCGCAAACCTGAGATCGTTGAACCTGCGCTGATGAGATTAGCGGACATCTCTCTTGAAAGGGGCATGCTGGAAACTGCTAAGGGATCGTATTTACAGTTAGCCGAAAGAGCTAGGTCCGAAGAGCTCCGCCTGCACGCTAAATTTTCCGCATGCAGGATCGAATACTTCAGCGGTGAGCTCGACAGCGCCTTATATCATCTGAACGAATTGATCTTTGAAATCGATTTTGAGGACAAGCTCATGAATGATGTGCTCGAGCTGAGCATACTGATACAGATCGCAAAAAGCCATACAACCGCATCGGCGATGGAAGAATTGAAAATGTACGCAAAGGCGGATCTCCTCTCATACCGCAGGAAACATTCTGAGGCGCGCTCCGCTTTTTTGTCCTTGACCGACGAACACCCGGACTCCCCCTTCTCGGACGACGCCCTCTTCATGGCGGGAGAACTGTCGGCGAAAATGGGAAGATATCGAGAATCCAAAGAGACTTTCGACCGCTTTTTGGAGATTTTTCCCGAATCTGATCTGAATGACAAAGCTCTCGTGGCGGCGGCTGAGGTCAGTGAGGTCGGACTGCAAGACCGGGCAGCTGCGGTGTATTATTACGAAAAACTCCTTATCGAACACCCGAGAAGCCTGTACTCGGAAAGAGCGAGAAAAAAGCTGCGGGAAATTGCAGATTCAAATAAGGTCAATTAGATTGAAACATCTCCTTACCATTATATTTTTTCTGTTCAATCTCAACCTTCTTCAGGGGCAAAAACTTCTCATACCTATGGATTTAACACAGACCAATCACCTTAAAGCATACGGCATCGCCTTTTGGATATTGGAAGCGGACTTGGAAGTCGAGTGGCTGCTGAATTACCGCGGCGGTTCTTTCCTGATAGACTATTCAGATAAGATCGCGCGGGAATGCAGGATACGCGGAGTAAGCTCCGAGACAGTTGCGTCAAGCCGAATTATCGACGTGTACGCAGAGATAGAAGCCAACAACATGGAAGTTATTCTGCTCGAAAAGGTGCCGCGCATAGCGGTATATACACCCTCCAACACTCAACCGTGGGACGACGCCGTCACGTTAGCCCTTACGTATGCCGAAATCAATTACGACAAATTATGGGACCCGGAAGTCCTGAGAGGGAACCTCTCCCGGTACGATTGGCTTCACCTGCACCATGAAGATTTCACCGGGCAGTACGGCAAGTTTTACTCCTCGTACCACAGCGCGCCATGGTATATCCGGCAGCAGATTCAGTACGAAGAGATGGCAGCCAGCCTCGGCTATCCGAGCGTATCAGAGCAGAAAAAAGCCGTAGCGCGCGTGATAAAGGAATATGTAGGCAGCGGTGGCTTTCTATTTGCGATGTGTTCGGCAACAGACAGCTATGACATAGCGTTAGCGGCTGAAGGAGTAGATATTGTCGGCGTGCCGTTCGATATGACTCCGGTCGATCCGGATGCGGATAAAAAGCTCGACTACTCTAAAACGTTGGCGTTTAAGGATTTCAAACTTGTAAAGGACCCGATGATCTATGAGTTTTCGGACATCGACGCCGTGCCGTCAAGCGGCGCGAATCCGCGTCTCGCGGAAACGGATTATTTTTCACTCTTCGAGTTTTCGGCAAAGCACGATCCTGTGCCGTCTATGCTCACTCAAAACCATGTAGGGGTCATAAAAGGGTTTATGGGACAAACGACCTCATTCCGGAAACACCTTATAAAAGACCATGTCGTTATCATGGGAGAGGTTGAATCGGCAGATGAAGTCAAGTACATGCACGGAAATTTCGGAAGAGGGACTTACACTTTTCTCGGGGGGCACGATCCGGAGGACGCGCGGCATCACGTTAACGACCCGCCGACAAATCTCGAGCTGCACCCGAATTCACCCGGCTACCGGCTGCTGTTGAACAATATATTATTCCCCGCTGCCAGAAAGAAACCGCAAAAAACATGAGGTCAGAATGCCATCTCAATTCTCAGTAAACACCCGCTCTTCGACCGAATTCGTCAACGTCACGAGCCAGGTTCAAAACGAACTACAACGGACTGAAGTCAAAAACGGCGTATGCACAGTTTACGTCCCCCACACTACGGCGGGAATAACGATAAACGAGGGCGCCGACCCGAACGTCGCGAAAGATATTCTCATGGAGATAAATAAGATGGTTCCGATGCAGGATGGATACACTCACTCGGAAGGAAATTCCGCCGCGCACATAAAAACCTCCCTTTTCGGCTCATCCGTCCAGATTCCTGTGGAAGAAGGCAGGCTCACTCTCGGTACGTGGCAGTCGATATTCCTTTGCGAATTCGACGGCCCGCGCAACAGACGCGTGATCGTTCAGGTGGTGGGGAAGTGAGCGCTGCTTACTTCAACAACACCATCTTCCTCGTCTGGACGAAATCGCTTGCTTGGAGTCGGTTGAGAATACCAGAAACAGAGATACATATATACTTATGAGTTTTTTCATTTCAGGCATCCATTTGAAGAATAAATAAGCAATGAACAAAAATAGCATATTCGAGACAGAGTAATTAACAAGAAAATGCTTCACTTTACTGTCTCACTCAATGCTTTTGAAGAGGTCCCGGATGAGCGTTTTCTAAACCAATACTGCCAAAGACCTAACACCAAGGCAGATGGCAATAGAGCACCACTGACCCAGACTGGAAGAGTGAGACTCTGCCAAAGGTATATTGTAAGCAGGTAACGTGGTAACCTACCAATTCCCACTGAAAGACCATAGAGCACTGGATCGGGCTTGCTCCAGAGCATGGCCACCCGGATGAAAGTAAATGGTATGGGCGAAAGAGCAAACAAAACAATCCAAATATAGAATCTGAAGTGTGTCACGTCAGGGATAACAAACTTAGTAGTAATTGGAACTCGGTTGCTCAGAGATCTTAGCAGTTTTATGTCAATTATCCCTCCAAAAGCCGCACTAATGCTACCTAATACTGCAAAAATCCAAGCAGTACCGAGAGGATATGGAGCCGCATAGAAGAGCAGTATTGGATCAAACGTCAGAGGAAAAACGGTATTTGATAAAACGGCTAAAGGAATAAATCGCAGTAGATCATTGACCATTAATTCTTATCCACGAAACAGAATGTATGACCACAGTTCCGGCAAACGAATTCAGCATAGCCATTCCTACGGGCTTCAAAGTGAATGAAGTGTCCCGCGAACAGGCATATCAGTGGGTGTGTGACTTTGCTAAGGGATTTCTCTTGCTTGAGAAAAGAATGCCCACAGAAGCAGGCATATTCAGTGTAGCTGTTCCTCTTGGTCACAGTGTGTACTTTATGACCAAATAGATTACAGAGGTAGCGAGCCTTCTTGTCAAAGTGCCCTCCATTCTTCGAATATGGATCGCTTCCGATTTCAAACAATAATGGATGACCACATTGTATACAGACATATTCATTATGGCCATTGCGAGTGCTCATCTTTATATAGCTATGATGGATCAAGAAGCACGAGATCGTATGCCGAACCCGTGTCTCTGAACTATCCTGATGAAGAAACTCAACACCACAGGGGCACTGTTTTACATTATCACTCGCCTGGGCAAACCTATGGTTATCAACTTGATGGCCGAATAAGGTACAAACAAGTTTTTTTTCGAGATGTCGAAATGTGGTCTTTGCATAATTAGTCATTGTAAGTCTTTTATTACTACTTCTTTGTAGCTATCAGTGAATCTGTGGAATGACTTTTAGTATCAATTTTCTCTTTATAACAGAAATCATAAATAAAATGTGTATGTAAGATTGAGTAATTGCGTTTTATGTTAATAAGAACAGATTTTTTATCATTATGACACGACTTTATTCATATAAAGGCATTTAGGTTAAATTGTTACCTCACCCAATCTCACGACCCACTTATAGAATTAAATAATATTTCTAAAGTATGAATTATATCTGC